>NZ_JBHXFE010000014.1:133148-171286 GCF_042722475.1 Streptomyces sp. NPDC127092 | reverse complement strand
GGGCCGGAGCGGCCGGGGCCGGGGCGGCGGCCGGAGCGGCACCGGCGGCGCCGATGACGGCGAGCTTGGCGCCGACCTCGGCGGTCTCGTCCTCACCGACGACGATCTCGAGCAGCACACCGGAGGCCGGGGCCGGGATCTCGGTGTCGACCTTGTCCGTGGAGACCTCGAGCAGCGGCTCGTCGGCCTCGACGGTCTCGCCGACCGACTTCAGCCAGCGGGTCACGGTGCCCTCGGTGACGGACTCGCCGAGCGCGGGCAGGACGACGTCCGTGCCCTGGGCGCCACCGGCGGGAGCGGCGGCCGGAGCCTCGGCGGCGGGCGCCGGAGCCGGGGCGGCGGGGGCCTCGGCCACGGGGGCCGGAGCGGCGGCCGGGGCCGGAGCCGGGGCGGCCTCGGCGGCCGGGGCCGGAGCCGCGGCCGGAGCGCCGGAGCCGTCGTCGATGACGGCCAGCTCGGCGCCGACCTCGACCGTCTCGTCCTCGGCGACCTTGATGGAGGCCAGGATGCCCGAGGCGGGGGCGGGGATCTCGGTGTCGACCTTGTCGGTCGAGACCTCGAGCAGCGGCTCGTCGGCCTCGACACGCTCACCCTCGGCCTTGAGCCAGCGGGTGACGGTGCCCTCGGTGACGCTCTCGCCGAGCGCCGGCAGGGTTACGGAAACCGACATGGTTTCAGTTGCTCCTAACGAATTGCGGAAAGTGGTCGTCGCGCCCGTGTGACGTGAGCGTCAGTCGTGGGAGTGCAGAGGCTTGCCGGCCAGGGCCAGGTGGGCCTCGCCGAGCGCCTCGTTCTGCGTCGGGTGGGCGTGGATGAGCTGCGCGACCTCGGCCGGCAGCGCCTCCCAGTTGTAGATCAGCTGCGCCTCGCCGACCTGCTCGCCCATGCGGTCACCGACCATGTGGACGCCGACCACGGCACCGTCCTTGACCTGGACGAGCTTGATCTCGCCCGCGGTCTTGAGGATCTTGCTCTTGCCGTTGCCCGCGAGGTTGTACTTGAGGGCGACGACCTTGTCCGCGCCGTAGATCTCCTTGGCCTTGGCCTCGGTGATGCCGACGGAGGCGACCTCCGGGTGGCAGTACGTCACCCGCGGCACGCCGTCGTAGTCGATCGGCACGGGCTTCAGACCGGCGAGCCGCTCCGCCACCAGGATGCCCTCGGCGAAGCCGACGTGCGCGAGCTGGAGCGTCGGGACCAGGTCGCCGACCGCGGAGATCGTGGGCACGTTGGTCCGCATGTACTCGTCCACCAGGACGTAGCCGCGGTCCATCGCGATGCCCTGCTCCTCGTAACCGAGGCCGGCGGACACCGGGCCGCGGCCGATGGCGACGAGCAGCACCTCGGCCTCGAAGGTCTTGCCGTCCGCCAGGGTGACCTTCACACCGGTCTCGGTGTACTCGGCCGACTGGAAGAACGTGCCCAGGTTGAACTTGATGCCGCGCTTGCGGAAGGCGCGCTCGAGCAGCTTCGAGCTGTTCTCGTCCTCGACCGGGACGAGGTGCTTCAGGCCCTCGATCACCGTGACGTCGGTGCCGAAGGACTTCCACGCCGAGGCGAACTCGACGCCGATGACGCCGCCGCCGAGGATGATCGCGGACTCCGGGACCCGGTCCAGGGTGAGCGCGTGGTCCGAGGAGATGATGCGGTTGCCGTCGATCTCCAGACCCGGCAGCGACTTCGGCACGGAACCGGTGGCGAGGAGGACGTGACGGCCCTCGACGCGACGGCCGTCCACGTCGACGGAGGTCGGGGAGGACAGGTGGCCGGTGCCCTCGATGTACGTGACCTTGCGGGAGGCGACCAGACCCTGCAGACCCTTGTAGAGGCCCGAGATCACGTCGTCCTTGTACTTGTGCACGGCCTTGATGTCGATGCCCTCGAAGGAGGCCTTGACACCGAACTGCTCCGCCTCGCGCGCCTGGTCGGCGACCTCGCCGGCGTGGAGCAGGGCCTTCGTCGGGATGCAGCCGTTGTGCAGGCAGGTGCCGCCGAGCTTGTTCTTCTCGATCAGTGCGACGTCCAGGCCCAGCTGCGCTCCGCGCAGCGCCGCGGCGTAACCGCCGCTACCGCCGCCGAGGATCACTAGGTCGAAAACGGTGCTGGCGTCGTTCGCCACGTCACGTCCTCCATGCATGTGCGCTCGTCGCCCGTCTTCGGTGACGGGGCGGCGGCTGGTTCCGGCCGCTTTTCTTCGGCCCTGTGGTGGGGGCCCTGTCCTGCCGAGAACCCATCTTCGCACTTGTTGACGGACGGCGGGACGCGGGGCCGCGCTCTGAGACGGCTGATCGTCCGTACGGACCGGTAGGGCGGCGTACGAACCTACGGATTTCGTCGCGGGCGAACATCCGGGGGCCGCCCGGGCCCGCGGGCGCAGACCACCGGGGCCGCCGGCCCGGGAACGGCTACGGCCCCGGGGGCTCGGGTCCCCGGGGCCGTGCCGTCACCTCAGGCGACCGCTCAGAGCTCGCCGTCCGCGGTGCGCTCGGCGAGACGCACCAGGGTGCGCACCGAGGAGCCGGTGCCGCCCTTCGGGGTGTAGCCGTACGGGGCGCCCTCGTGGAAGGCGGGGCCCGCGATGTCCAGGTGGGCCCAGGTGATGCCCTCGCCCACGAACTCCTTCAGGAACAGACCGGCCACCAGGCCGCCGCCCATCCGCTCGCCCATGTTGGAGATGTCCGCCGTCGGGGAGTCCATGGCCTTGCGCAGGTCCGCCGGGAGCGGCATCGGCCAGGACTGCTCGCCGACCTCCTCCGCGATCTCGTGGATCGCGGTGCGGTAGTCGTCGTCGTTCGCCATGATCGCGAACGTGCGGTTGCCGAGCGCCAGGACCATGGCACCGGTCAGGGTGGCCACGTCGACGATCGCGTCCGGGTGCTCCTCCGAGGCCCTGGTCAGGGCGTCGGCCATGACCAGGCGGCCCTCGGCGTCGGTGTTGAGGACCTCGACGGTCTTGCCGCTGTACATGCGCAGCACGTCGCCCGGGCGGGTGGCGGAGCCGGACGGCATGTTCTCGGCGAGGGCCAGCCAGCCGGTGACGTTGACGGCCAGGCCGAGCCGGGCCGCGGCGACGACGGTGGCGAACACGGCGGCGGCGCCGCTCATGTCGCACTTCATCGTCTCGTTGTGGCCGGCCGGCTTCAGGGAGATGCCGCCCGAGTCGTAGGTGATGCCCTTGCCGACCAGGGCGAGGGTCTTCTCCGCCTTCGCGTGGGTGTAGGCGACGCGGACCAGACGCGGCGGGTTCACCGAGCCGGCGCCGACACCGAGGATGCCGCCGTAGCCGCCCTTGGCGAGCGCCTTCTCGTCGAGCACCTGCACCTTGAGGCCGTGCTCCTTGCCGGCGGCCTGGACGGCGGCGGCGAACGCGGCCGGCGTCAGGTCGTTCGGCGGCTGGTTGATCAGGTCGCGGGCGCGGTTCATCTCCTCGGCGACGGCGAGCGCGCGCTCCGCGGCGGCCTTGTAGGCCTTGTCGCGCGGCTTGGCGCCGAGCAGGGCGACCTCGGCCAGCGGCTTCTTCCCGCCCTGGCTGTTCTCCTGGTACGCGGTGTAGGCGTACGCGCCGAGCAGCGCGCCCTCGGCGATGGCGGCGGCGCCCTCGGGAGAGGCGATCGGCAGCGCGAACGCGGCCTTCTTCGAGCCGGTCAGGGCACGGGCGGCGGTGCCGGCGGCACGGCGCAGCGCCTCGGTGCCGTAGGCCTCACCGTCCTCGGGTGCCGAACCCAGGCCGACGGCGAGCACCACGGGGGCCTTGATGCCGGCGGGGGAGGGCAGCTTGGTCGCCTCACCCTCGGCGCCGGAGGCGCCCAGCGTCTCCAGGACGGCGGCGAGACCGCCGTCGAAGGCCTGGTCGACGACCTCGGCGCCCGGGGCGACGGTCAGCGCCTTACCGGACTTCGCGACGCCGACCACGAGGGCGTCGGCACGCAGCGTCGCCGCTCCTGCAGTGCTGAGAGTGAGAGCAGTCACGGTGGTGAATTCTCGCTTCCGTTGAGTTCTGTGGCGGTCGAGGGATGGGCCGACCGTGCCCGCCGCATCGTATTTCGGCCCGATGAGCGCTGGGAACGAAGCCTACGCTCGCTCGCCGCTTTCGCTCACGGCGGTGGTGATTCACTCATCCGTGGTGTCTCTGCCGGGTTTGGGTCCCGGATCCGCCGGGTCCGATTCACACTCGCCTCAATCGCGCAAGGACGACACACCGCCCTTCGCCCCATCCGCGACATCTCCACAGGTCCCGCCGGTCGGGCGGGGACCTGCCGAGGGGGGACACCCACCGATGGTTTCCAGCCGTTCCCGCACGCCCAGAACCTCCCGCGGCGCCTCCGGCCGGCGAGGCGCGCCCCGGCTCGCCGCCCTCGCCGCCGCCGGACTGCTCGCCACCGTCCTGCCCTCCGCGCAGGCCGGCGCCGCCGATCCCGACCCGCGGATCGACCTGACCGTGCTGGTCGTCGACGACGGCGGCAGCGCCGTGCAGGCGATCACCGCCGAGCTCGACGGCTCCGGGATCCCGTACCGCACGCTCGACCTGAACGACCCCGGCCGCCCGGTGCTCACCGCCGGCTTCCTCAGCGAACCCTCCGACAGCGCGACCGGCCGGCCCCGCGCCCGGTACCAGGGCGTCGTCCTGCCCCACGAGGCCGTCTTCGGACCCGACTCCGCCGAGCAGGCCGCCCTCGTCGCGTACGAGAAGACCTACGGCATCCCGCAGGTCGACGCCTACACCTGGGCCCACCCGGGCGTCGGCCTCGACTACACCTCGGACGGCGGCTGGTCCGGCGTCCTCGACGGCGCCACCGCCCACGTCACCCCGGCCGGCCAGGCCGGGCCCTTCCGCGACCTGCGCGGACCGCTGACCTTCGAGGACAACGACCCGGACGTCTCCGAGAGCTACGGCTACGCCGGCCGCCCCCGGGCCGGCTACACCAGCTACCTCGACATGCCCGCCGCCGACGGCGGACGGATGAGCCTCGTCGGCGAGTACGCCCACGACGGACGGCGCGAGCTCGTCGTCACCTTCGCCTACAACCGGCACCAGCGGCAGTTCCGGGCCCTCGCCCGCGGCATCGTCGAATGGCTCACCCAGGGCGTCCACCTCGGCCGCTCCCGCAACTACCTCTCGGTCCACGTCGACGACGTCTTCGCGCCCGACGCCCGCTGGGACACCGCCCGCAACTGCACCCCCGGCGACCTCGACTGCCCCGGCGGCGACGGCGAGGCCGGCGAGAACCCCGTCCGGATGACCGCCGACGACGCCGCGTACGCCGCCGCCTGGCAGAAGTCCTCCGGCTTCCTCCTCGACATGGTCTACAACGGCGGCCAGGGCGAGCAGTGGAAGGCCGAACACGGCGGCACCGACCCGCTCGCGGCCCGGCTGATCGCCGACCGCGCCCAGTACCGCTGGATCAACCACACCTACACCCATCCCTTCCTCGGCTGCGTCCAGGACGTCACCACCGTCCCCTGGAGCTGCGCCAGGACCAGCACCGGCGCGACGGCCTGGGTGAGCCGCTCCGAGATCTCCGCCCAGATCCGCGACAACCTCAACTGGGCCTACGGCAAGGGCCTGCCCGTCGACCGCACCGAACTCGTCACCGGCGAGCACTCCGGACTGAAGACCCTGCCCCAGCAGCCCGTCGACAACCCGAACCTCGCCGGCGCCCTCGCCGACAACGGCGTGAAGTGGACGGCCAGCGACAACTCCCGCGAGCCGGCCCAGCGTTCCCTCGGCACCGGCTCCGGTGCCGCCCAGACCGTGCCCCGCCACCCCATGAACGTGTACTACAACGTGGGCACCGCCGCCGAGATGACCGACGAGTACAACTGGATCTACACCTCCCGCGCCGACGGCGGCAGCGGCATCTGCGAGAACAACCCGTCCTCCACCTGCCTGCCCGCCCCGCTCGACACCACGACCGGCTACCAGACCCACATCGTGCCGCAGGAGGCCCGCACCGCCCTGTCCCACGTCCTCGGCAACGACCCCCGGCCGCACTACGTCCACCAGTCCAACCTCGCCGAGGAACGCCTCCTCTACCCCGTCCTCGACAAGGTCCTCGCCGACTACCGCGCCCTGTTCGCCGACAACACGCCCCTGGTCAACCCGCGCCAGAAGGACGTCGGCACCGAGCTGAACCGCCGCACCGCCTGGGAGCGGGCGCTCGACGCCGGCCAGGTCACCGCCTACCGCGTCGGCGGCACCGTCACCGTCAAGGCCCCGTCCGGCGTGGCCGTCCCGGTCACCGCACCCGAAGGCACCCGCAAGCAACTCCTCCTCGGCACCGCCGCCTTCGGCACCGCCTACGCGGGAACCCGCTCCGCCTGGACGACCCCGGAACCCCTGCAGAGCGCCGTCACGCTGAAGCTCCCGACCACCTGACCCCACCGCCTGACCCGTCGTCAGAACCCGCCACCACGCGCTCCGGGGGAACGCACATGCCGAGCAGTGGCCGTCACGTCACCATGCTCACCGAAGGCACCTACCCACACGTCCACGGCGGCGTCAGCACCTGGTGCGACCAGCTGATCCGCGGCATGCCCGAGGTCGACTTCCACGTCCTCGCCCTCACCGGCAACGGCCGCGAACCCGTCACCTGGGAACTGCCGCCGAACCTCACCGCCCGCACCTCCTTCCCGCTCTGGGGCCCCGCCCCGGCGCGGGCCAGGAGCGCCCCGCGCGGCGCGGCCCGACGCCGCTTCCAGGACACGTACGAACGCTTCCTGCTGTCGATCCTGGACCCGGCGGCCGGCTGCGACTTCGGCGAGGCGCTCTACGAACTCGCCGCACTCGCCCGCGAAGGACGCCTGACCGCCGCACTGCGCACCGAACGCGTCCTGCGCACCCTCATGTGGATCTGGACCATGCCGCACCTGCCGACGGCCGCGGCCCGGCCCACCGTCCACGACGCCCTCACCGCCAACGACCTGCTCGAACACGCCCTGCGCCCGCTCACCGCCCGGATATCCGGCGACCGGGTCGCGCACGCCGTCTCCAGCGGGCTCGCCACGCTGCCGGCGCTGGCCGCCCAGCACTTCGAAGGGGTGCCCTTCCTGCTCACCGAACACGGCATCTACCTGCGCGAGCGCTACCTCGGCTACCGCACCGCGCCCCAGCGCTTCCCCGTGAAGTCCCTCCTCCTCGGCTTCTACCGCGAACTCAACACCCTCGGCTACCGCAAGGCCGACCTCATCACCCCCTGCAACCAGTACAACCGCCGCTGGGAGGAACGCGGCGGCGCACCGGCCGACCGCATCCGCACGGTCTACAACGGCGTGGACCCGACGGCCTTCCCCTGGGCGGGCCCGGAGCCCGAGACCCCCACCCTGAGCTGGGTGGGCCGCGTCGACCCCATCAAGGACCTGGAAACCCTGATCCGGGCGTACGCGATCGCCCGCGCCGAACTCCCCGAGCTGCGGCTCCGCCTCTTCGGCCCCGTCCCGGCGGGCAACGAGGACTACCGCACCCGGCTGGAGAAGCTCGCCGCCGAACTCGGCGTCACCGACGGCCTGACTTTCGAGGGCCGCACCTCCGACGTCGCCGGCGCCTACGCGGCGGGCAACGTCGTGATGCTCTCCTCCATCAGCGAGGGCTTCCCCTTCTCCCTCATCGAGTCCATGTCCTGCGGCCGGGCCACCGTCTCCACCGACGTCGGCGGCGTCCGCGAGGCCGTCGGCGACACCGGCCTGGTCGTCCCGCCCCGCGAACCGGCCGTCATGGCCGCGGCGGTCACCGAACTGCTCCAGGACGACGCCCGCCGCGCCGACCTGGCCGGGCGCGCCCGTCAGCGCGTCGTCGACCGCTTCACCCTCCACCGCTCGGTCGACGGCTTCCGCCGCATCTACCTGGAACTCGCCGGCCGCCGCCCCGAACCCCAGGCCGAGCCGGAGCACTGGACGGTCCGCCTGACCGACCCCTGGCGCACCGAACTGGCCGGAGGCGCGTGGGCATGAGCGGCTCCCTCTGGCTGAAGCCGGGCACCACGCAGGACACCCTTCCGGTGATCCCCCGTCAGCGGCACGGACACCGGACGCCCGCGACCGTGCCGGCCCCGCCCGCCGCCGGCGGCGTCCTCGCCGCCGACCCGCTGGACGAACTCGCCCACCGCCTCGACGCCCTGGCCGCCGTGGCCGTCCACCCCGACGAGATAGCCGCGATCCTCGAATCCGACGGCATGACCGACGACCACATCCGCCTCACCTACGGCCGCCCCGACTCCTTCGCCCTGGCCGAGGACCTGTACGCCCGCACCGAACGCCGCCATCCCGCCCCCGAGGCGCAGCCCGCCGACCCCTGGCACACCGGCCTCGCCGGATGCCTGCTGCGCGGCCTGGTCTTCGCGCTGCCCGGCCTCGCGTACGTCCTCGGCGCCCCGCTGCTCGCCGCCGGCCCCGGCCGCTACGGGCTCCCGCCGGGCACCGTCCCGCTGTTCGCCGGGGCCGTCACCGGCTGGGTGTGGAACCAGGCCCTCGCCCACCGGGCCTACACCTGGCTCGGCCTCGGCGACCGCCACGCAGCCGTCCGCGCCCTGCTCACCGGCGCCCCGGCCGGCGCGCTCGCCGGGGCGGCCGTCGCGGTCGCCGCCGCCGGTCCCGGCGAGCGGCCGGCCGCCCTGTTCGGCGCCGGCCAGGCCCTGTACCTGGCCGCGGCGACCGTCCTGCTCGTCCTCGGCCGCGAGCGGGCCCTGCTCACCGCGCTGCTGCCGCTCGCCGGCGCCGTTCCCGCCTTCCGCCACGACCTGCCGGAGCCGCTGCGGATCGCGCTGCTCCTGCTCTCGCTCGCCGCCACCACCGGCTTCGCCGCGCTCGTGCTGCGCCCGGGGCTGCGGCGCGGCGCCCGGGGCCGGGGCGGACCGCCGTTCGCGGCCTCGCTCCCGTACGGCCTGTTCGGCCTCGGCAGCGGACTGCTCGTGCTGTACGCGGGCGCCGACGCGGTGATCGCGCTGACCCTTTCCATGGGCCCGGCGGAATGGCTGCTCCACCGCTTCCGCGCCGCCGGCCTGGCCCGGCTGCGGCTGCTGACCACGGCGTACGAGTTCCGGCGCGCCGTCACCGGCACGCTCGCCCGCTGCCTCGGCGGCTATCTGGCGGTGCTGTTCGTCCTGACCGTCGGGGCCGCGCTGCTGTGGCCCGGCGCCGCCGCCGTCTCCGTACCGCGGGTCGTCTCGCTGCTGCTGGTCGGCGCGGTGCTGTGGCTGGGGCTGCTGCTCCAGGCCTTCGGCGCGGTGGCGAGCGCGGCCGTCGTGTGCCTGCTCGCGGCGGCCGCCCAGGGGCTCGCCCAGGCCTTCGCCCCGGCGGCCGGTCCCGCGGCGGCGGGCGCCGCGGCCGGCACGCTGTGCGTGCTGAGCTGTGTTCTGCTGGTACGACCGACCGCTCACCGTTGCTGAAGAGGGGCCCGGACCGTGAACTCCTCCCTCCTGGTGCCGTTCTACGAGCATCCCGCCGACCGTCCCGAGGACTGGGCCGCCGTCGTCGCGGCCGCGCCCGCCCTCTACGGCGTCGTCCTCAACCCGGCGAGCGGCGCCGGCACGGCCGCCGACCCGGCCTTCGCCGAGGTCGCCGCCCGGCTGCGCGGCGCGGGCGTACGGCTCCTGGGCTACGCGGACACCGACTACGGCCGCCGCCCGCACGCCGACGTGGTCGCCGACCTGCTGCGGCACCGCGACTGGTACGGGGCCGACGGCGCGTTCCTCGACCAGGTGCCGACCGACCCGGACGCGCTGCCGCACTACCGGCGCCTCGCCGTGGCGGCGCGCGCGGCCGGCGCCCGTACGCTCGTCCTCAACCACGGCGCGCAGCCGGCCGCCGGCTACGAGACCCTCGCGGATCTGCTCGTCACCTTCGAGGGCCCCTGGGACTCCTACCGGAACCTCGACCTCCCGGTAGCCGACCACTACTGCCACCTGGTGTACGCGGCCCCGGCCGACGCCCGCCCGGCGACCCCGGTCCACTGCGCGGTCCCCGGCAGCGGCGCCCACCCGTGGGGCACCCTTCCGCACACCCTGGAGCCCGCCCGGTGAGACGCCTGCTGCCCCTGCTCGCCCTGCTGCTGTTCGCCGCGGCCTGCACGACGGCCCCGCCACCGCCCGACGACCGCGCCCCGGCCCCGCGCTGGCAGCCCCGGCCGGGCCTCGCCTGGCAGTGGCAGCTCAGCGGCCGCCTGGACCCGGCGGTGGACGTCCCGGTCTACGACATCGACGGCTTCGACCACCCGGCGGCCACGGTCGCCGACCTGCACCGCCGCGGCCGCAAGGTCATCTGCTACCTCTCCACCGGCGCCTGGGAGGACTTCCGCCCGGACGCCGCGAAGTTCCCGAAGTCCCTCCTGGGCAAGGGCAACGGCTGGCCCGGCGAACGCTGGCTCGACATCCGCCGCACCGACCTCCTCGCCCCGCTGATGGCCGCCCGCCTCGACATGTGCCGCGCCAAGGGCTTCGACGCCGTCGAACCGGACAACATGGACGGCTACGCCAACCCCACCGGCTTCCCCCTCACGCCGGCCGACCAGCTCCGCTACAACCGCCTGATCGCCCGCCTGGCCCACGAGCGCGGCCTGGCGGTCGCCCTGAAGAACGACCTCGACCAGATCCCCCAGCTCCTCCCGGACTTCGACTTCGCGGTCAACGAACAGTGCGCCGAGTACGGGGAGTGCGAGCGGCTGACGCCTTTCGTGAAGGCCGGCAAGGCGGTCTTCCACGTCGAGTACGAACGCGACCCGGAGGACTTCTGCCCCCGGGCACGCGAGCTGGGCCTGAGCTCGATGCGGAAGGAGTACGACCTGGGGGCGTGGCGGAGGGCGTGCCAGCCCTAGGCCTCGCCCCTGGAGGTGACGACGTAACAGGAGATGCCGTCCGGGCCCCACATGTACCAGAAGGCTCCCTCGTCGCCCGCTTCCGAGATCCAGCTGTCGGAGGCCCTGCCGTAGGCGCGGTCACAGGCCCGGCTCGCCTCCTTCTTGGCGCCGGGCTCGTCCGGGTAGGCGCCGCCGCTGTAGGAGGCGTGCGCGAAGAGGCGGCCGTCGTGCGGCTTGGCGCACGGGACCTCCGCGACCAGTTCGAGGTCGCGCTGACCGGTGCTGAAGTCGACGCAGCGCCCGGGCCTGACGTCGTGGATCGACCGCACCGTCTTCCCGGCGTCCAGCACCCGGCCCGTCGGCTCGGTCGCGGGCCTCGGGGCGCCGTACTTGTCGAGGCTGAGCTCCATCGTCAGGGCGGTGGCGTCCGGGAAGACGCTGCCCTTCTTGCCGAGCATGCCGGACAGGTCGGCCTGGACCCGGCTCAGCCGGCCCGTGGTGTCGAGGGAGACGGTCAGCGGCACCGTCTTGTTCCGTGCGATGCCCGGGGTGTACGTCTCGGAGGTCAGCTGTTCGGAGATCTCGACCGGGAGCATGTTCGACACGGGGTCGAGCGGTGCGGTCGCCCGGTAGTTGACGCCCTGGCGGCTCGTGGCCTCGGCTCCGCCGAGGACCTCCAGGAGCGTGCCGCCGACGGGCGCCTCGGTGCCGCGCAGCCGGTCGAGGGTCCTGAGGCTCCTGTCGTAGTCACCGGCCCCGTAGCGCAGCCAGTAGTCGGCGGAGGCGGCCCGGTAGGTGATGTTCTGGCCGTCGACCAGGACGCGGCCCCAGGAGTCGGCGTTGCTCTTGCCCGGCACGCGCCCGAGGATCGCGTCCTTGGCGCCGTCCGAGAACTTCTCGGGCACCGTCCAGCGGACGACCGCGTCGCCGGTGTTCTTCGCGAAGTCCAGCCGCCCCTCGACGCTCTGGACCGCCTTCCCCTTCTTCGTCGTCAGCGTCAGCCGCTGGGTGAAGCCGACGGTACGGGCCTTCTGCGTCTGGCGCAGGGCCAGGAACACCTGGCGGTCGAGCTTCTGGTCGAAGACCGGGTGCCTGGTCGGCGCGGCCTTCGGCCTGGCGTCGTCCGCGCCGCCGGAGCACGCGGTCAGGAACAGGGACGCGGTGGCGAGGACCGCGCCCGTACGGGCAAGGCGTCTGATCATGCCCACATGACCACGCCGGCACCCGGAAGGTTGCCCTCCGCGCAGGTCACGGCTTGGTCACCCGGGCGTCAGCCGAGCGTCAGCGCCACCAGTGCCGCCGTCGCCGCCGTCTCCTCCACGGCGCCGAAGACATCGCCCGTCACCCCGCCGAAGCGCCGTACGCACCGGCGCAGCAGCAGTTCCGCCGCGGCCAGTGCGGCGACCGCGGCCAGCACGTGGCGTGCGGCGTCGTACGGGGAGAGCAGGGCGCCGGAGGCCGCGCACAGCAGCAGGACCGCGGCGGTCGCCAGGGCGGCCGCGCGGAGCGGGACGGTCGCCGCGACGACCGCGCCGAGGCCCTCGGGGCGGGCGGCCGGGACGCCGGTGCGGGAGGCGTGGGTGAGGGCGAGCCGGGCGACGGTCGCGGCGAGCGCGGCGGCGACCGTGCCGGCCGCCCAGCCCTCCCCGTACAGCTGGTACAGCGCGGCGACCTGGGCGAGCAGTGCCAGGACGAGGGTGATGACGCCGAAGGGGCCGATGTCGGACTGCTTCATGATGCGCAGCGCGTCCTCGGCGGGCTTCCCGCTGCCCAGTCCGTCGGCGGTGTCGGCCAGCCCGTCGAGGTGCAGGCCGCGGGTCAGCAGCGCGGGGACGGCGACGGTGAGCACCGCGGCGAGCAGCGGGCCCGCGCCGAGCAGCAGGAAGACGCCGCCGACCGCCGCCGCGAACAGGCCGACGACCAGGCCCGCGAGCGGGGCGCAGAGCATCCCGGCGCGGGCCGCGTCACGGTCCCAGCGGGTGATGCGGGCGGGAAGCACGGTGAGGGTGCCGAAGGCGAAACGCAGGCCGTCCATCCGCGGAAGGGTAGTGCCCACGCGCGGGAGGCTAAATTGGCCCCAAAGGAAAGAAAACTGACGAAACGGCACCGAGCGACAGGCAGAGGGTGGCATGGGTCACTGGTTCTCGCGCAACATCGTCGAACCCGGGAAGCTCCCGATGTTCCTCGCCCTGACCTCGTTCGTGCTCACCTTCCTCGTCACCCGGACCGTCACCCGGCTCATCCGGGCCGGCAAGGGCCCCTTCCGGAACGTGTCCTCGGGCGGGGTGCACATCCACCACGTGGTGCCGGGCGTCGTGCTCACGATCCTCGGCGGGTTCGGTGCGGTCGGCAGCGGCCGGCACGGCGTCGGGGCGGCGGTCTTCGCCGTGGTCTTCGGGATCGGGGCCGGGCTGGTCCTCGACGAGTTCGCGCTCGTGCTCCACCTCGACGACGTCTACTGGTCGGACGACGGCCGCAAGAGCGTCGAGGTCGTCGTCCTCACCGCGGCCCTGGTCCTGCTCGTGCTCGCCGGCTTCTCGCCGCTCGGCGTCAACGACGTCACGGCGGAGGAGCGGCAGGACCGGGTCTCCTTCATCCTCACCCTCGTGCTGAACTTCGTCCTCGTCCTCGTCACTTTGGTGAAGGGCAAGTTCCGGATGGCCGTGCTCGGCACCCTGATCCCCTTCGTCGCGATCGTCGGCGCCGTCCGCCTGGCCCGGCCCGGCTCCTGGTGGTCCCGGCACCTCTACGGCCGCCGCCACCGGGCCCGGGCCCGCTCCCGGATCCGCACCTACCGGCACGACAAGCGCTGGGTCCGGGTCCGCCGCCGTGCTCAGGACCTGATCGGCGGCTTCCAGGAGCGGGTGCCCGGCCGCGGCTCCACGCCGCCGCGCTGACGGCGCCGCCCCCGCCACTCCTGCACCGCGATGATCACCAGCACCGCGGCGATCGCCGCCAGGTGCTCCTTGCCGGCCAGGTTGTTCTTGATCATCACCTCGACGACCATCGCCACGACCACCAGCGAGCCGGTCCACCAGGCCCGGTAGCGCCAGCACACGTACACGGCGAGCCCGACGACCGCCGCCGACGGGCCGGTGTCCACCACCTGCGCGTCCGAGGCGGGCAGCCCCAGCGGGCCGTCCGGACCGAGGGCGATGCCCACCCGGGCGTACAGCGTGCCGGCGAGCGTCGCCACGTACGCGATGACCAGGGTCCGCCACCGGCCGAGGCAGATCTCGGCGATCCCGAAGACCAGCAGGATCTGCGCGAGCGCGCCCCACACGGGCAGGTCGAGTGCCGGGACGAACAGCGACAGCGGGGTACGGAGCAGGGCGGGACCCAGCGGGTCCTCGGCCCGCACCGAGCCGATGTCCTGGACCGGCTGGTAGCCCCAGTCCTGGTTCTGCACGATCTGGAACACCGAGGTGAGGCACACGGCGGTCAGGGTCATCGGGATCGCGCGCCATTTGCGCGTGACGAGCGCCGTCCGCACCGTGCCGGACAGCGGGCCCCACTCGCGGCGCGCGAACCCCTTGAGGCCTCCGCTCAACGCCGGCCCGCCAGATGCCGGCGGTGCATCCACTTGGGCAGCCCGGGGGCCTCCAGAAAGCCTTCGGCGCGGCCGGCGGCGAGGCCGATCCGCAGCAGGTCGGCGCTCTTCTCGAAGAGCATGAATCGGGGCTCCCAGATCGGTCGGTACTTGGCGTTGGCACGGTACAGCGACTCGATCTGCCACCAGCGGGAGAAGAAGCTGAGCAGCGAACGCCACATCCGCAGCACGGGTCCCGCCCCGAGCTTCGAGCCGCGTTCGAAGACGGACCGGAACATCGCGAAGTTCAGCGAGACCTGAGTGATCCCGATCTCCTTCGCCCGCTGGAGCAGCTCGATGACCATGAACTCCATCAGGCCGTTCTCGGAGTCCCGGTCCCGGCGCATCAGGTCGAGCGAGAGGCCCTTCGGTCCCCACGGCACGAAGGACAGCAGCGCCCGCAGCTCACCCTCGTCATCGGTGCACTCCAGCATCACGCAGCGCCCGTCCCTCGGGTCGCCGAGCCGCCCGAGCGCCATGGAGAAGCCGCGCTCGGTCGCGCCGTCGCGCCAGTCGTCGGCCTTGCGGAGCAGCTCGTCCATCTCCGCGGCCGGGATGTCCTCGTGGCGCCGGATCCGGACCTCGTAACCGGCCCGCTTGACCCGGTTGAAGGCCTGCCGGACCGTGCGCATGGCCCGCCCGTCCAGCGTGAACTCGTCCGTCTCGACGATCGCCTCGTCGCCCAGCTCCAGGGCGTCGAGCCCGTGCCGGGCGTAGATCGTGCCGGCCTCCTCGCTCGCCCCCATCACGGCCGGGATCCAGCCGTGCTCGCGGGCCTCGGCCAGCCAGGGCTCGATGGCGCCGGGCCAGGCCTCCGGGTCGCCGATCGGGTCGCCGGAGGCCAGCGACACCCCGCCCACCACCCGGTAGGCGATGGCCGCCTTCTCGCTGGGCGACCAGATCACGCTCTTCTCGCGGCGCAGCGCGAAGTAGCCGAGCGAGTCCCGGTCGCCGTGCTTGTCGAGCAGCACCCGCAGCCGGTCCTCGTCCTCCTCGGTCAGCGGGTCGACGGCCCGGCGGGAGCGGAAGGCCGCGAAGAGCACGGCGAACAGCAGCAGCGTGGACATCACGTTGATGACCACGTTCACCCAGCCCGGCGTGGCGATGCCGGGGAAGCGCGAGTCGTCGGCGGCCACGGTGATCAGCCGCATTACGCCGTAGCGCCAGCGCTCCAGGAACGTGGAGTGGCCGGACGACTCGTTGGTGATCGTGACCAGGCCGGCGGCGAGCAGCGAGGTGACCAGCAGTCCGCCGATCGCGACCGCCGTCGCGAGCAGCGGGTTGGAGCGGTCGCCCTTCGCGTAGAACTCCTTGCGGCCGAGCAGCAGCGCGGTGAAGAAGGCCGCCGTCAGGACCAGCGAGATCCAGTTCTGGGCGTGCTGCCGGATCTCGGGGAAGACCATCACCACCGCGAAGAGCAGCAGGAAGAGCCCGGAGAGGACGAAGTTCAGGATCCAGGCGGCCCGCTTGCGGCGGCGCATGGTGATCGCCAGGAAGAGCGTGAAGACACCCGACGCGAAGCCCGCCGTGAGCATGTACGGGGTGAAGTAGTCGTCCTCGTTGTGCCGGCGCAGGTCCTGGCCGAACGAGACCCACACCGCGCTCAGGAAGTTGATGAACGTGACGACCCGCAGATACCAGACGGCGAACGCGGCGCTGCGCCGCGAACGGACCGTGCTCTGGGGCGCTCCCTCGCTGGACAAACGGACCTCTCCCATGAAAAGCGATCATATGGGGCATCGCTCCGCACGGCCGGTCGCAGGATGCGACCCGCCGCGCGTGGCGGCCCGGTCGCATCCGGTGCCGTGATCCGTGTTCTCAGCTCTCCTCGGCCGGTACGGCCGCCGGAGAGGTCACCTCCGGCAGCTCCGCGGCCAGCGCGGCGGCGGCCCGGACGAGGGGAAGCGCGAGCAGGGCCCCGGTTCCCTCGCCCACAGTGACGCCGTGGTCGAGCAGAGGGTTGAGCGCCATCCGGTCCAGCGCCTTCGCCTGCGCCGGCTCCCCGCTCACCTGGCCCGCCAGCCACCAGTCCGGCGCCCGGAACGCCGCACGCTGCGCCACCAGGGCACAGGCCGCGCCCACCACGCCGTCGAGCACCACCGGCATCCGCCGCACCGAGGCCTGCAGCAGGAAGCCGGTCATCGCCGCCAGATCGGCGCCGCCCACCGCCGCGAGCAGCTCCAGCTGGTCGCCGAGCACCGGCCGCGCCCGGCGCAGCGCGTCCCTGATCGCCGCGCACTTGCGCATCCACGCCAGGTCGTCGATGCCGGCACCGCCCCGCCCGGTCACCACGGAGGCGTCCGTCCCGCACAGCGCGGCGATGAGCGTGGAGGCGGGCGTGGTGCCGCCCACGCTCACGTCGCCGAGCACCACGAGATCGGTCCCGGAGTCGGCCTCCTCGTCGGCGACGGCGATCCCCAGCTCCAGGGCCTCGCGCGCCTCCTCGACGGTCAGCGCGTCCTCCACGTCGATACGGCCCGAACCGCGCCGCACCCGGCGCCGGGTCACCTCCGCCGGCAGCAGCTCCGGATCGCAGTCGAGACCCGCGTCCACGACCCGCACCGGCACCTGCTGGGCCCGCGCGAGCACCGCCACCGGGCTCGCGCCGTCGAGCACCGCGCGCACCAGCTCGTACGCGCCACCGGCGGCCCGCCCGGACACGTCGAGCGAGGCCACCCCGTGGTCACCCGCGAACAGCACCACCTTCGGCTGCTCCACCGGCCGCACCGGGACCGCGCCCTGGGCCGCCGACAGCCACTCGCCCAGCTCGTCGAGCCGCCCGAGCGCACCGGGACGGACACTCAGCCGCTCCCTGCGCTCCTCGGCGTCACGCCGTATCCCCCCGTCGGGGCGCTCGATCAGATCGGAGAAGTCGTCGAGGTTCAAGGTTGCTTCCGCCTAGGAATCAAACGGTCGTGGGCAGGGCCGGGCAGGTGGACCACCTCCGGGACCCGTCCGGCAGGGCCCGGTCGCTCGCACCCTACCCGCGGAGCACCAGCGCCTGCCCCGCGACCACCAGCAGCACCTGCTCGCACTCGTCGCCGAAGGCCGCGTTGAGCCGTCCCAGCTCGTCCCGGAAGCGCCGCCCCGACGCCGTCGCCGGCACCACGCCCGAACCCGCCTCGTTGGTCACGGCGACGACCGTACGACGCGTCTCGCGCACCGCCGCGACCAGTTCGGCGACCCGCTCGCCCAGTGCCTCCCGGCCGCCGTTCCGCCAGGCGTCGTCGTCCCAGGCACCGACCCGGTCCATGGCGTCCGTCAGCCACAGCGACAGACAGTCGACGAGCAGCGCGGGCCCGTCCTCCCGGAGCAGCGGCACCAGGTCGCAGGTCTCCTCCGTGCGCCAGGAGCCCGGCCGCCGCTCCCGGTGCAGGCCGACCCGGTGGGCCCACTCCGGATCGCCCTCGCGGGTCCCGCCCGTGGCCACGTACAGCACCTCGGGGAAGGTCTCCAGACGCCGCTCGGCCTCCACCGACTTGCCCGACCGGGCCCCGCCGGTCACCAGCGTGCGCCGCGGCACCTCCGGCACCGCGTGGTACTCGCCGACGTACAGCGTCGTCCCGTCCGGCACCGCCCGTGCCCCCGCCGCCGCCAGCCGCCGGTCCAGCTCGGCCCCGGTCGGCGCGTCGTGGTCCAGGTGCACGGCGATCACGTCCGTGTCCGCCCCCACGGCCCCGCTCGCCCGCAGCCGGGCCAGGCCGTCCGGCCGCCCCGTCACGTCGGCGATCACCATGTCGTACGGCGTGCGGTGCGCCTCACCGAGCCCGGCGACCGCACCGCCCGGCGGCAGATACAGCAGCCGCTCGCCGTCCGTCGAGGTCACCTCGTACCCGGTGCCCGGCGAGTCCATCGCGACGGCCCGCACCCGGTGCCCGCTGATCAGCGTCAGCTCCCGCCCGTCCGGCACCCGGCCCGCCGTCGGCAGCCCCGCGGGCACCTCCACGGCCGGCCCGTCGTGCGGATGCGTGAGCAGCACCTGCCGTACGCCGACCAGCGAGTGCCCCGAACGGGCGGCGGCCAGCGCGGCGCCCGGCGTCAGATCCAGCAGCAGCGCCCCGTCCACCAGCAGCGAGGTCGCGGCCCGCACCCGGCCGCCACGGGACAGCGCGCACACCGCGCACGGGCAGTCGGGGCGGGGGAGTCCGAGGGGGGCGCCGGTGCCGAGCAGAGTCAGTTCCACCCCTAGATCCTCCCGCGACACCGCAAGCGGTGCGCGCCCGGCTACGCTGCGGGCAGGAAACCGATGATCCGGTGAGCACCAGGAGGCGGACATGGCATGGACGTGGCGGTTCGAGAAGTCCGACGGCACCGAGGTCCCGCCGACGGTGACTCCTGAGGAGTTCACCACCCAGGGCGACGCGGAATCCTGGCTCGGCGAGCACTGGCGCGCCCTCCTCGACGGCGGCGCGGCCCAGGTGACGCTGTCGGAGGACGGCACGAAGATCTACGGCCCGATGCCGCTGGACGCGGGGAACTGAACCCCGACGGCGGGGCGCCGCACCACAAGGAGAAATGACCGACCACGGCGGGGTGCCGCACCGCGGCGCCCCGCCGCCCGGCCGAGTCGGGAGAACGGCCTACATCCGGAAGAGCGGCCGAGATCCCGAAGAGCGGCCCGGATCCGGAAGCGACGTCCTAGATCTCGCCGAGGGTGACCTCGGCCTTGTCCTCCCGGTCGCCCCGGGTGAACACCACCGTCACCTTCTCGCCCGGCTTGCGCGCCGCCAGCGACTCCGACAGCGACGTGATCGTCGTGATCGGGTCGTCGCCCAGCCTGGTGATGACGTCACCGGCCCTCAGCCCGGCCCTGGCCGCCGCCCCGCCCGGCTGGGCCTCGACGATCGCGACGCCCGCCGGCTCGTAGGCGTCGTCCAGGACCGTACGGCCCGTGATGTTGAGCGCCGCCCGGCCCGAGTCCGTCACCTTGCCCGTCGCGATGATCTGGTCGGCCACCGTCCGCACCATCGACGCGGGGATCGCGAAGCCGATGCCCGGTGCCGAACCGCCGCCCAGCTCCGGGTTGGTCGCCGCCAGCGTCGGGATGCCGATGACCTCGCTGTCCAGGTTCACCAGCGCGCCGCCGCTGTTGCCCGGGTTGATCGCGGCCGAGGTCTGCACCATGTTGCCGATCGTCGCGCCGGTCCCGCCGCCCGCGCGGCCCTCGCTGACGGTGCGTCCGGTCGCCGAGACGATGCCCTGGGTGACGCTCCCGGACAGGCCCAGCGGCGAGCCCATCGCCAGCACGATCTGGCCCATGTCGACCTTCGCCGAGTCGCCGAACCGCGCCGCCTTCAGACCCTGCGGCACGCTGTCCAGCCGGATCACCGCGAGGTCCTGCTCGGGATAGGCCGACACCAGCCGCGCCGTCACCGGCTGCCCGCCCGTGGCCGCCGTGACCCTGAAGACCCGCTCCCCGCCGACCACGTGCGCGTTGGTGACGATGTGGCCCTTCCCGTCGTAGACGACACCCGAACCCAGGCTCTCCGACGCGTCGATCTGGACGACCGACGGCAGCACGTTCCTGATCACCGACTGGTAGTCGTCCTGGAGCTCGTTGGCGGACAGCGGGACGGCGGCCGCCTGGGTGGACCGCTCGGCCCGGGGCGCGGGCCCGGCCGAACAGCCGCCGAGCAGGGCGACGGCGCAGGTCCCGGCGGCGAGGGGAAGCAGGAGACGTCTCATGACCGAAGTCTCCGCGCCCCCGCAACCCGACGCCTCGGTGAAGTCGCCCGATCAGGGGGCAGGGGCAGGGCCCGGCGGCGCTGTCCGGCTACCGGCGGGCCCCTTGAGTCCCGGACTCAGCCGCGGACCCCGCAGAGATGCAGCAGTCCGGCGATCCGGCGGTACGGGTCCGTCCGGCCGGCGCGGTCCTCGGCGGCCAGGAGGCGTTCCAGTTCGTCGGCGGCCGGCAGGCCGACGTCGCCGCGGATGCCGTCGGTGAAGACGTGCACGCCGTACCAGGCGTGCAGCGGCGCCGCGATGCCGGCGAGGGTCGACGTGAGCGCGTCCAGGCGGTCGGCCCGTACCTTCGCGCCGCTCCCGTCGGTGTCGACGTCCGCGTCGAAGCCGGCGAGCGCGCCCGCCCAGTCCCCGGCGAGGCCCGGCCGCATGGCCAGCGCCTCCGCGTTCCGTACCACCAGGGACAGCAGACCGCCGGGCGCCAGCATCCGGGCCAGGCCCGCGAGCAGCGCGTCCGGTTCGTCGGCGTGCAGGAGCACGCCGTGGCACAGCACGACGTCGAAGCTGCCGGGCAGGAAGTGCACCCCGGTCTCGCGCCCGTCGCCCTCGATCAGCCGGACCCGCTCGCGGATGCCGGCGGGTTCGGTCGCCAGCGACTCGCGCGCGGTCTTGAGCAGCTCGGGATCGGCCTCCAGGCCGGTCACGGTGTGACCGGCGCGGGCCAGGCGCAGCGCCTGGGTGCCCTGGCCCATGCCCGCGTCGAGGATCCGCAGCCGCTGCCCCACCGGGTAGCGGGCGGCTATCTGCTCGTCGAGCTGGCGCGCGATCAGCTCCTGGCGGACGGTGTCGCGCAGCCCGCCGGGCACGGCGGACCAGGGTCCGACGACGGGCAGCACCCCGCCCGCGGCCGATTCCTCCGCGCTCAGGGCCGCTCTCCGCGCTTGACCTGCGGCTTCGGCAGCCGCAGCCGGCGCATCTGGAGCGTGCGCATCAGGCCGTACGCGATCGCGCCGCGCTTCGACTCGTTCGGGAAGCGCTCGGCCAGCTGCTTGCGCAGCCGGAGCCAGATGCCGATCGAGTCGATGACGATCATGACGATGACACCGGCCCACAGCAGCAGCGAGATGTTCTGCAGCTGACGGTTGGTGTTGCCGAACAGCGACAGGATCAGGATCACCACGGCCATCGGCAGGAAGAACTCCGCGACCGCGAAGCGCGAGTCGACGAAGTCGCGGACGAACCGCCGCACCGGGCCCTTGTCGCGGGCCGGCAGGAAGCGCTCGTCACCGCTGTTCAGCGCCTCGCGCTGACGGGCCAGGTCCGCGCGGCGGGCCTCGCGCTGACGCTTGGCGGCCTCCTTGCGGTCCAGCGGCGCTGACTGGGCCCGGCGGCGCTGGGTCTGGGCCTCGCTCCGCTTCGGGGTCGGGCGGCCCTTGGGGGCCTGAGGGTCGCGGGGCTGCTTGGAGAGGTCCGCCGTCACCTGGTCGGTGGGGGCCTTCTCATCCTTCGAACGGCTACGGAACACAAGGCCAAGGGTACGTGCTGCCAGGCATGGACCCCAGCACGGCCGGGAACGATCCGCTAACACCCTGCGTCTCCGCCTGCGGGGAACGGGGCGGCCAGGGGTCTCCCTACTCCCTGGGCCGGAGGTGCGGTGATCTCCACTCGTCCTTGGGGAGGAGCACATCGGGCCCCGAACAGTGCGGTAATGGAGAGAGGAACCGTACTGTGGTTCTTGTTGGAGTGCTGGAGCCGAGTCCGTCAGAAGGGGGCGCGCGAAGCCCATGAGCGGTGTGATGAAGCGTATGGGGATGATCTTCCGCGCGAAGGCAAACAAGGCCCTCGACCGGGCCGAGGATCCGCGCGAGACCCTCGATTACTCCTATCAGAAGCAGCTGGAGCTGCTGCAGAAGGTGCGCCGCGGCGTCGCCGACGTGGCGACCTCCCGCAAGCGGCTCGAACTGCAGCTGAACCAGCTCCAGGGCCAGTCCGCCAAGCTGGAGGACCAGGGCCGCAAGGCGCTGGCGCTCGGCCGCGAGGACCTGGCGCGCGAGGCGCTGTCCCGGCGGGCCGCGCTGCAGCAGCAGGTCAGCGACCTGGAGGTGCAGCACCAGACCCTGCAGGGCGAGGAGGAGAAGCTCACCCTCGCCGCGCAGCGGCTCCAGGCCAAGGTCGACGCCTTCCGCACGAAGAAGGAGACGATCAAGGCGACGTACACGGCCGCCCAGGCGCAGACCCGGATCGCCGAGTCGTTCTCCGGCATCTCGGAGGAGATGAGCGACGTCGGCCTGGCGATCCAGCGGGCCGAGGACAAGACCGCCCAGCTCCAGGCGCGGGCCGGCGCGATCGACGAGCTGCTCGCCTCGGGCGCCCTCGACGACCAGTCCGGTCTGGCCAAGGACGACATCCAGGCGGAGCTCGACCGGCTCTCCGGCGGTACGGACGTGGAGCTCGAGCTGCAGCGGATGAAGGCCGAGCTGGCCGGAGGGCCCTCGGCGCAGCAGCAGGCCATCGAGGGCGGCAACGGCACCGCGCAGAACCAGAACCAGCAGCAGTCCCAGCCCCGCTTCGAGAAGTAACCCCTTCGGCACGAGGACGGCACGTCATGATCGTACGGATCATGGGGGAGGGCCAGCTCACGCTGGCGGACAGTCACTTCGCCGAGCTGAACAAGCTCGACGACGAACTCCTGGAGGAGATGGACTCGGGCGACGAGGCGGGCTTCCGCCGCACGCTCCACGCCCTGCTCGACACGGTCCGGGAGCTCGGCGAGCCGCTGCCCGACGACGCGCTGGAACCCTCCGAGCTGATCCTGCCCGCTCCTGACGCGAGTCTCGACGAGGTCCGGGCGATGCTCTCCGACGACGGCCTCATCCCCGGCTGAGCGCTCCTTCCGATGCCCCGTTCCCCACGGACGGGGCATCGGTGCGTCCGGGCCCCGCGACCCCGTACCGTCTTCTGCTGTGACGACCAACGGCACCCCGCTCGCGACCCCGCTCGCGCGGACCCGGCACCGGCTGCGGGCGCATCCTCTGGCCTTCGACGCGGGCCTGGCCCTCGTCGTGCTCGCGTGCATGGTCACCGGCTCCTTCACCGACCCGCACGGCAGCCCGGACGGGCCCACCTTCGGCGACCGGGTGCCCACCGCCTTCGGCGTGGTCCTGATGCTGCTCGGGGCGGCCGCGCTGGTGTTCCGGCGCCGGCAGCCCATCGCGGTGCTCGCGGCCACCACCCTCTTCTCCCTGGTCGCGCTGATCGGCGACGAACGCCCGGCCCCGGTCACCATGAGCGCCGTCGTGGCCCTCTTCACCGTCGCCTCCCGCACCGACCGGCCCACCACCTGGCGGCTCGGCCTGGCCACCATGACCGCGGTGACCTTCGCCGCCATGGTCTTCGGGCCGACGCCCTGGTACGCGCAGGAGAACCTGGGCGTCTTCGCCTGGACCGGGATGGCCGCGGCGGCCGGGGACGCGGTGCGCAGCCGCCGGGCCTTCGTGGACGCCATACGGGAGCGGGCCGAGCGCGCCGAGCGCAGCCGCGAGGAGGAGGCCCGGCGGCGGGTCGCGGAGGAACGGCTGCGGATCGCCCGCGACCTCCACGACGTGGTGGCCCACCACATCGCGCTGGTGAACGTGCAGGCCGGGGTCGCCGCGCACGTCATGGACAAGCGCCCCGACCAGGCCAAGGAGGCCCTGGCGCACGTGCGCACCGCCTCCCGTTCGGCGCTGGACGAGCTGCGTGCCACGGTCGGGCTGCTGCGCCAGTCGGGCGACCCGGAGGCCCCGACGGAGCCGGTGTCGGGCCTCGCCGTCCTCGACGACCTGCTGACCACCTTCCGCAACGCCGGGCTCCCGGTCGAGCTGGCCCGCACCGACGGCGGCGCCGCCCTGCCGGCGGCCGTCGACCTCGCCGCGTACCGGATCATCCAGGAGTCGCTCACCAACGTGCGCAAGCACGCGGGGCCCGAGGCGAGGGCGGAGGTCAGCGTGGTCCGGGTCGGCCGCACCGTCGAGATCACCGTCCTTGACGACGGCCCGCTGATCGCCGAACCCGTGCCCGGCGGCGGGCACGGCCTGGTCGGCATGCGCGAGCGGGTGACCGCCCTGGGCGGCACGCTGACCGCCGCACCCCGCTACGGAGGCGGCTTCCGGGTGCAGGCGATACTGCCCGTGACCGGCCGCACGGGGGAGGACGACGACACATGACGACCCACGAGGGCACGCCCATCAGGGTGCTGCTCGCCGACGACCAGGCCCTGCTGCGCAGCGCCTTCAAGGTCCTGGTCAACTCCGAGCCCGACATGGAGGTGGTCGCCGAGGCCGCCGACGGCGCCGAGGCGGTGGCCCTGGCCCGGGCCACCAAGGCGGACGTCGTCCTCATGGACATCCGGATGCCCGGCACCGACGGCCTGGCCGCCACCCGCCTGATCACCGCGGACCCCGAGCTGTCGGACGTACGGATCGTCATGCTGACCACCTTCGAGGTGGACGAGTACGTGGTGCAGTCGCTGCGCGCCGGGGCCTCCGGCTTCCTGGGCAAGGGCGCGGAGCCGGAGGAGCTGCTCGGCGCCATCCGGGTCGCGCACGCGGGCGAGGCGCTGCTCTCGCCGGCCGCGACGAAGGGCCTGATCGCCACGTTCCTCGCGCAGGGCGGCGGCGCGGACGCGGGCCAGGAGGCACCGGCCTACTCCGAGCGCCTGTCGGCGCTCACCGCCCGCGAGCGCGAGGTGCTCGTCCTGGTGGCGGGCGGCCACTCCAACGACGAGATCGCCGAGCGGCTCGACGTCAGCCCGCTCACCGTGAAGACCCATGTGAACCGGACCATGGCCAAGCTGGGCGCCCGCGACCGGGCCCAGCTGGTCGTCACGGCCTACGAGTCGGGGCTCGTACGTCCAAGGGTGGAGTGACCCCGGGGGCGGGCGTACTCCAGACGCGGTATGCGCGGCATAAGGAATTGGGCCCGGGGGCCGAGGATCGGGCCCTTCGCGTGGCTGATCGTATAAGCGGACACCCCTGGGGGCCCCTGAGGGTGTCCGGTCGCCGAGTACGCCACAGAAGAGAGTCCCCATGTCCTGGCTGTCCAGATTCAGCCTCGCGCAACGGGCCCTGATCGGGCTGATGTCCCTCGTCGCGCTCCTCTTCGGAGTGATCGCGATCCCGCAGCTGAAGCAGCAGCTGTTCCCCTCGATCGAGCTCCCGATGGTCTCGATCCTCGCCCCGTACCAGGGCGCCTCGCCCGACGTGGTCGAGAAGCAGGTGGTCCAGCCGATCGAGAACAACCTCAAGGCCGTCGACGGCATCAAGGGCATCACGTCCACCGCCTCCGAGGGCAGCGCCGTCATCATGGCCAGCTTCGACTACGGGGACGAGGGGACCAAGCAGCTCGTCGCCGACGTCCAGCAGGCCGTGAACCGGGCCCGCGCCACGCTGCCCGACTCGGTCGACCCGCAGGTGGTGGCCGGCTCCACCGACGACATCCCGACCGTCGTCCTCGCCGTCACCTCCGACAAGGACCAGCAGGCACTCGCCGACCAGCTGGAGAGGACCGTCGTCCCGGTCCTCGAGGACATCGACGGCGTCGCCCAGGTCACCGTCGACGGGGTGCAGGACCTCCAGGTCTCCGTCACGCCCGACGACCGCAGGCTCGCCGCGGCCGGCCTGAGCCCGGCGAAGCTCGCCGAGGCGATCAGGAACGGCGGCGGCACCATGCCCGCCGGCGCCTTCTCGGAGGCCGGCAAGAGCCGCACCGTCCAGGTCGGCGGCGGCTACACCTCGCTCAAGCAGATCGAGGACCTGCGGATCAAGCCCGAGAAGGGCAGGGCGGTCCGACTCGGCGACGTCGCCACGGTCGAGCAGGAGGAGTCGCGCCGCGTCTCCATCACCCGCACCGACGGCAAGCCCAGCCTCGCCGTCATGGCCACCATGGACAAGGACGGCAGCGCCGTCGCCATCTCCGACGCGGTCCAGGACAAGCTGCCCCAGCTGCGCAAGGACCTCGGCGCGGGCGCCGAGCTGACCGTGGTCTCCGACCAGGGCCCGGCCGTCGCCAAGTCGATCTCCGGCCTCACCACGGAGGGCGCGCTCGGCCTCGTCATGGCCGTCCTCGTCATCCTGGTCTTCCTCGCCTCGCTGCGCTCCACCCTGGTCACCGCGGTCTCCATCCCGCTGTCGGTCGTCCTCGCCCTGATCGTGCTGTGGACCCGCGACCTGTCGCTGAACGTGCTGACCCTCGGCGCGCTCACCATCGCCATCGGCCGGGTCGTCGACGACTCGATCGTGGTCCTGGAGAACATCAAGCGGCACCTCGGCTACGGCGAGGAGCGCCAGGCCGCGATCATCACGGCGGTCAGGGAGGTCGCCGGCGCGGTCACCTCCTCGACGCTCACCACCGTCGCCGTCTTCCTGCCGATCGGTCTGGTCGGCGGCATGATCGGCGAGCTCTTCGGCTCGTTCAGCCTGACCGTCACCGCCGCGCTCCTCGCGTCGCTGCTCGTGTCGCTCACCGTCGTGCCGGTCCTCTCGTACTGGTTCCTCCGCGCCCCGAAGGGCACCCCGGAGGACCCGGAGGAGGCCCGCAGGCTGGCCGAGGAGAAGGAGAACAGGAGCAGGCTGCAGCGCGCGTACGTGCCGGTGCTGCGGTTCGCGACCCGGCGCCGTCTCACCAGCGTGGCCATCGCCCTCGTGGTGCTCTTCGGCACCTTCGGAATGGGCGGCCTGCTCAAGACCAACTTCTTCGACCAGGGCGAGCAGCAGGTCCTGACGGTCAAGCAGAAGCTGGCGCCCGGCACCAGCCTCGCCGCCTCCGACGAGGCCGCGAAGAAGATCGAGAAGGTCCTCGCCGACACCGAGGGCGTCAAGGACTACCAGGTCACCGTCGGCTCCTCCGGTTTCATGGCGGCCTTCGGCGGCGGCACCGGCTCCAACCAGGCCTCCTTCCAGGTCACCCTGGAGGACTCCGCCTCGTACGAGAAGACCCGCGACGCGATCGACGCGGCGCTCGGCAGGCTCGACGGGATCGGCGACACCTCCATCGCGGCCGGTGACGGCTTCGGCAACCAGGACCTGAGCGTGGTCGTCAAGGCCGGCGACCCGGCCGTCCTGAAGAAGGCCTCCGAGCAGGTCAGGACCGCGGTGGCGGAGCTGAAGGACGTCACGGACGTCCAGAGCGACCTGTCGCAGTCCGTGCCCCGGATCTCGGTGAAGGCCAACGAGAAGGCCGCCGACGCGGGCTTCGACGACACCACCCTCGGCATGGTCGTCTCCCAGGCCGTGCGCGGCATCCCGGCCGCCAAGGCGACCCTCGACGACACCGAACGGGACGTCCTGATCACCTCGGCGAAGCCGGCCACCACCCTGGCCGAGCTGAAGGCGCTGCCGCTCGGCCCGGTGAAGCTGGGCGACGTCGCCACCGTCGAGCTGGTGGCGGGACCGGTCTCCATGACCCGGATCGACGGCGCCCGCGCGGCGACGATCACCGCCAAGCCGACCACCGACAACACCGGTGAGGTCAGCGCGGCCCTCCAGAAGAAGATCGACGGCCTCGACCTCCCGGACGGCGCCACCGCCACCATCGGCGGTGTCTCCGAGGACCAGGCCGAGGCGGCGAGCAGCATGGCCCTGGCGATGCTCGCGGCCGTCGCGATCGTCTTCATGCTCCTGGTCGCGACCTTCCGCTCGCTGGTCCAGCCGCTGATCCTGCTGGTCTCCATCCCGTTCGCGGCGACCGGCGCCATCGGCCTGCTCGTGGCGACGGACACGCCCATGGGCGTCCCGGCGATGATCGGCATGCTGATGCTGATCGGCATCGTGGTCACCAACGCGATCGTGCTGATCGACCTGATCAACCAGTACCGGGCCCAGGGCCTGGGCGTGGTCGAAGCGGTGATCGAGGGCGGACGGCACCGTCTGCGACCGATCCTGATGACGGCCCTGGCGACGATCTTCGCGCTGCTCCCGATGGCGCTCGGGATCACCGGCGAGGGCGGCTTCATCGCGAAGCCGCTGGCCGTGGTGGTGATCGGCGGCCTGATCACCTCGACGCTGCTGACCCTGCTGCTCGTCCCGACGCTCTACGCGATGGTGGAGCTCCGCAAGGAGCGCCGCGCGAAGAAGAAGGCGGCCAGGCGGGCGGCGAAGGGCGGCGAGGGCGACGCGCCGGTCCCGCCGCAGGCGAAGGAGCCGGCCGCGGTCTGATCCGCACGGCAGGCACGACGAAGGGGCGCCCCGCACGCGCGGGGCGCCCCTTCCGTGTGTCCGTGCCGTCCTCCGTACCGAGGAATCGTTACGGCAGAGCCAGCATCCGCTCCAGGGCGAGCTTGGCGAAGGACTCCGTCTCCTTGTCGACCTGGATCCGGTTGACCAGGTTGCCCTCGGCGAGGGACTCCAGGGTCCACACCAGGTGCGGCAGGTCGATCCGGTTCATGGTCGAGCAGAAGCAGACCGTCTTGTCGAGGAAGACGATCTCCTTGCCCTCGTCGGCGAAGCGGTTCGCCAGGCGGCGGACCAGGTTCAGCTCGGTGCCGATGGCCCACTTCGAGCCGGCCGGGGCCGCCTCCAGCGTCTTGATGATGTACTCCGTGGAGCCCACGTAGTCGGCGGCGGCCACGACCTCGTGCTTGCACTCGGGGTGGACGAGCACGTTGACGCCCGGGATGCGCTCGCGCACGTCGTTGACCGAGTCCAGGCTGAACCGGCCGTGCACCGAGCAGTGCCCGCGCCACAGGATCATCTTCGCGCCGCGCAGCTCCTCGGCGGTCAGGCCGCCGTTCGGCTTGTGCGGGTTGTAGACCACGCAGTCGTCCAGCGACATGCCCATGTCGCGGACGGCCGTGTTGCGGCCCAGGTGCTGGTCCGGCAGGAAGAGCACCTTCTCGCCCTGCTCGAAGGCCCAGTCCAGGGCGCGCTTCGCGTTCGACGAGGTGCAGATGGTGCCGCCGTGCTTGCCGGTGAAGGCCTTGATGTCGGCGGAGGAGTTCATGTACGAGACGGGCACGACCTGCTCGGCTATGCCGGCCTCGGTGAGCACGTCCCAGCACTCGGCGACCTGCTCGGCGGTGGCCATGTCGGCCATCGAGCAGCCGGCGGCCAGGTCGGGCAGCACGACCTTCTGGTCGTCACCGGTCAGGATGTCCGCCGACTCGGCCATGAAGTGCACGCCGCAGAAGACGATGTACTCGGCCTCCGGCTTGGCGGCGGCGTCACGGGCGAGCTTGAAGGAGTCGCCGGTGACGTCGGCGAACTGGATGACCTCGTCGCGCTGGTAGTGGTGCCCGAGGACGAAGACCTTGTCCCCGAGCTTCTCCTTGGCGACGCGGGCGCGTTCCACCAGGTCGGGGTCGGACGGCGACGGCAGGTCGCCGGGGCACTCCACGCCACGCTCACTCTTGGGGTCGGCCTCGCGGCCGAGCAGGAGAAGGGCGAGCGGCGTCGGCTGGACGTCCAGGGGCTGGGCGGTGGTCACGTCACGCACCCTTTCTACAGTGAGCCTCGTAAAGCCTTTTCGTCTAAATGACGCTATCTATCATAACCGGTTCACGTCACTTTGACGATGTCCATAGTGTCGATGTGACGAATTCGCCTCCCGCCGCTCCGGACGTACCCGGACTTCGGCTTCCCCGTCTCGGGGCGCGGTGTGCGAGCATGAAGGGGAAAGACACGCCTCGGCCCGGAATGAATCCGCGGCCCCGCCGGTTGCAACCGTCGGCAAGCAGTCTCCGTACCAACCCGGGAGAGAAGCAGATGTCCGTATCGGACGAGAAGACCACTGTCAGCGACGGCATCCTCCTGTCCGACGCCGCCGCGGCCAAGGTCAAGGCCCTGCTCGACCAGGAAGGCCGTGACGACCTGGCGCTGCGCGTCGCCGTTCAGCCCGGTGGCTGCTCCGGCCTGCGTTACCAGCTGTTCTTCGACGAGCGCTCGCTCGACGGCGACGTCGTCAAGGACTTCGGCGGCGTCAAGGTCGTCACCGACCGCATGAGCGCCCCGTACCTGGGCGGCGCCTCGATCGACTTCGTCGACACCATCGAGAAGCAGGGCTTCACGATCGACAACCCGAACGCCACGGGCTCCTGCGCCTGCGGCGACAGCTTCAGCTAAGCGGCAGGCCTCGGCCGAGCCATAGCACGCGTGAGGGCGGCACCCGGAGGTCCGGGTGCCGCCCTCACGCGCGTTCTCGCGCGGTGCCGGACGTCCTACTGCCGGGGCACCGCCTGGCTGCTCGCCCCGTCCACGACCGGCCGGTCACCCAGCGGCGCCTGGAGCGTCACCGACTTCGTGATCTCCAGGGCGACCATGATGCAGGCCCTGCCCGGCTCGCGCGGCGTCTCCTTGATCCGCACCACGACCTGCCGCGGGCTCTCCTCCGCCGTCACCGCGTAGTCGGAGCACGCCCCGCCCCAGAAGGTCACCGACAGCTTCCGGCCACCGGCGTCCGTCGTGAACGAGGTGACCTGCCGCTCCGGCGCCGTCCCCTGGTCGGGCGCCGGCGTGGGGGTGGGCGAGGGCTTGGCCGGCGGGGTCAGATAACGCGCGTCCACCGCCGTGCGCACCACTGTGTACGGCTCGGTCCCGGGCTTCGCCTGCGCCGTGAACAGCCACGCCGGCACGAGCACCTGCTCGCCGTCCACGTACTGCGCGGCCAGACCGAACACCGCGCCCGTCACCGCCACCTCGTCCGGCGGCGCCATGTCGACGGTCGTCTGGCAGGGGGCCTGCCCCGTCCCGCCCTCGGTCTTGCCGTCGCCCTCGGTCAGCGGCATGTCCCGGGGCTGGTCGGCCGTGCCCGCCGGCGGGTCCGTGGCGCAACCGCCGATGCCGATCGGGCCGGTGCCCTTCGAGGCCTCGTTCAGCTCGGCGAGCGCCTTCTCCGCGCCGACCACCGGATAGGTGTCGCCCTTCACGGGCTCCTTCAGGCGCCCGCTGCCGGCCGTCACGGACCCGTCCGGGCCGATGTGGATCCCCGTGGACCAGCCGTACGTGGGCAGCCCGCCCACCACCGGGTCGGCGTTGACCACCCGCTCGGAGCCGTTCATGACCTGGCTCGCGTCCACCTTGGCGTCGTCTTGGCCGATCGCCTTGAGCACCGGAGCGGCCGCCGCCTTCGCCGCGGCCTCGCTCACCGGTGAGCCGCCCGTCGGCTTCGCCTCCCCGGGCAGAGGGCAGGCCTTGCCCTTGAGGCAGGTGTCGCCGACCGGGCCGCCGTCGTACCGGCTGAGCGTCCAGCTGCCCGGCGCCTTCGCCGACACGTCGAGGCGCAGCCCCGAGGCGTCCTTCTCCGGGGCCAGCCGCCACACCTCGCCGACCAGCTGCGGGGTGCCCGGGATCCCCAGGGCCTCGGCGAGCCGGGTCACCTCCGCCGAGGTGACCCGGCCCTCGGGCCGGTGGACCGCGGCCGAGGAGGGCCCATGGGGGAGCGGGCCCTTGGCTGTGTAGACGGTCCCGTTGGGGCCGCCGCCCGGGTCCGGCTCGCCCGGCGCGATCCCCGGACCGCCGTCCGTCGCGCCGCCCAGCTTCAGCGGCGGGGGAGCGGCGGCCTTCTCCTCGGCGGCCTTCGCGCCGCCGCCGTCGCCCTGGGCCGTGGTGGCGTAGTACACGCCTCCGCCGCCCACGAGGAGCACTCCCGCCGCCACCGAGGCGACCAGAAGCGGACCGCGCTTCCCGGGCCGGTTCTCCGTACTGCTGCTCACCGCGTGCTCCTCCAGACGTGGCATCCCTGCGGAAGACACCCATGGGACGAGGGCGACGCGGTTCCGGTTCCCCGGTTGCTCCGGGCCGGTGACGGCCGGCGGCGGACCGGTGGCGGACCGGCGGCCGACCGGCGGCTCCAGGGGGTGTCTCAGACCCCGTACTCGGAGGTGGCGGCGATCAGTCTGGCCGACGCGGCCGGCACCTCGACGCCGTGGATCAGCGCGGGGGACACCGGTGCGGCCGCCGGACCTGACGGAGTCACCCAGTGCGGGGCCATCCGCGCGCCGTCCCCGCACAGCTCGGCGAGGCTGAAATCGGACTCCTGGGGCTCACGAGGAGCGGGGTACTCGGTCATGGCCGCACCGTACGCACGCTCCGGCTCCGGGGAAAAGCCCTACTCTGGGGTAGTTTCCGCTGTTCGGCTTCCGCACCCGCAGCCGGTAGCGTGAACTGTCATTGCCGTCCCTCCACCAGGAGCGCCCAGCCGTGCGTATCGCAGTCACCGGCTCCATCGCCACCGACCACCTCATGACCTTCCCCGGCAGGTTCGCCGACCAGCTCGTCGCGGACCAGCTCCACACGGTCTCGCTGTCGTTCCTGGTCGACAACCTCGACGTCCGCCGGGGCGGCGTCGCTCCGAACATCTGCTTCGGCATGGGTCAGCTCGGCGGCAACCCGATCCTGGTGGGCGCGGCCGGCTACGACTTCGACGAGTACCGCGCCTGGCTCGACCGGCACGGCGTCGACACCGGCTCCGTCCGCATCTCCGAGGTGCTGCACACCGCCCGCTTCGTGTGCACCACCGACACGGACCACAACCAGATCGGCTCCTTCTACACCGGCGCCATGAGCGAGGCCCGGCTGATCGAGCTCAAGGCCGTCGCCGACCGCGTGGGCGGCCTCGACCTGGTCCTCATCGGCGCCGACGACCCCGAGGCGATGCTGCGCCACACCGAGGAGTGCCGCACCCGCCGGATCCCCTTCGCCGCCGACTTCTCGCAGCAGATCGCCCGCATGGGCGGCGAGGAGATCCGCACCCTCATGGACGGCGCGGCCTACCTCTTCTCCAACGAGTACGAGAAGGGCCTCATCGAGTCGAAGACCGGCTGGAGCGACGAGGAGATCCTCGGCCGGGTCGGCCACCGGGTCACCACCCTCGGCTCGCGCGGCGTGCGCATCGAGCGGGCCGGCGAGGACCCGATCGAGGTCGGCTGCCCGGAGGAGGAGGCCAAGGTCGACCCGACCGGCGTCGGCGACGCCTTCCGGGCCGGCTTCCTGACCGGCCTCGGCTGGGGCGTCAGCCTGGAGCGCGCCGCCCAGGTCGGCTGCATGCTCGCCACCCTGGTGATCGAGACCCTGGGCACCCAGGAGTACACCCTGCGCCGCACCAACTTCATAGAGCGCTTCACCAAGGCGTACGGCGACGAGGCCGCCGCCGAGGTCCAGGCCCACCTGGCCTGATCCGCGCGAGCACCGGACCCCGGGCGCCCGACGGCACCCGGGGTCCCGCCGTGTCACGCCACCCGGCGCACCACGTACGCGGTGCCGCCCTTCGGTGACGGCTCCTCGCCCACGTACTCCTGGCCGCGCATCTCGCACCAGGCCGGGATGTCCAGACGGGCCGCCTCGTCGTCGGAGAGCACGGTCACCGTGCCGCCCACGGGCACGTCGCCGATGACCCTGGCCAGCTCGATCACCGGGATCGGGCAGCGCTTGCCGAGGGCGTCGACCAGGAGCGTGTCCGGCGCCCCCTCCGACACGGCCGCCGGGTGCGGGGCGCCGAGCCGCTCGCGCACGCCGGCGACCAGGCTCGGCAGGACGGCGAGGAAGCGGTCCACGTCCTCCTCCGCCGTGCCCGCCGGCAGCGAGACCCGGACGTTTCCCTCACTCAGGACGCCCATGGCGCGCAGCACATGGCTGGGCGTCAGCGTGGAGCTCGTACACGACGAACCGGACGAAACGGAGAAACCCTCCCGGTCCAGCTCGTGCAGCAGCGTCTCTCCGTCGACATAGAGACAGGAGAAGGTGACCAGGTGCGGCAGCCGCCGCACCGGATCGCCGACCACCTCCACGTCCGGCACCAGCTCCGGCACCCGCGCCCGGATCCGGTCCACCAGGGCCCGCAGCCGCGCCGACTCGGCCGCCGCCTCCGCCCGTACCGCCCGCAGCGAGGCCGCTGCCGCCACGATCGCCGGCAGGTTCTCGAAGCCCGGCGCCCGCCCCGACTCCCGCTCGTCACCCGGACCTTGCGGGGCGAACCGGACACCCTTGCGCACCGCGAGCAGCCCCACGCCCGACGGGCCGCCCCACTTGTGCGCGCTCGCCGTGAGCAGCGACCAGCCCTCCGCCACCGGCCCCCAGCCGAGCGACTGCGCCGCGTCCACGAGCAGCGGCACCCCCGCCGCCCGGCAGACCTCCGCCACCTCGGCGACCGGCTGCTCGGTCCCCACCTCGTGGTTGGCCGACTGCAGACAGGCCAGCGCGGTACGGGCGTCGAGCGCCGCCGCGAAGCGCTCCGGGTCCACCGCGCCCGACCTGCTCACCGGCACCTCGGCCACCGTCCCGCCCGCCGCCGCGTGCGCCTCGCCGGCGTGCAGCACGGAGGAGTGTTCGACGGCCGACACCACGAGCCGGTCCCCGACGCGCCGGCGCCCGGCGAGCGCCCCGGAGATTCCCGTGTGAACCGCGCGCGTCCCCGAAGGAGTGAAGACCAGCTCGTCCGGGCGGCAGCCCACCGCCTCCGCCGCGGCCTCCCGTGCCGCGTCCAGCAGCAGCCGGGCCCGCCGCCCCTCCCGGTACAGCCGGGCCGGATCGGCCCAGCCCTCGTCCAGGGCGGCCAGGAGCGCCTGGCGGGCGACGGGGTGCGGCGGAGCGGCGGACGCGGCGTCGAAGTACGGCATCCGCCCACGGTAGGGCCTGTCGCCGCGAACCCCGAGCAGGCCCCGGCCCGGCCCGCGTGATCCCTCGTCAGAACCGGCGCCCCGGCCGCCGGTCGACGGCCGTACGGCCCCCGGAAAACCCTCCGCGGAACGCCCCGGTCCACTCCTTCGGGGACTCGGACGGCGCGTTGGGCACCCTCCCCGCGCGACCCCAAATAGCGTCCAGTAGGGTTTGGTCCGCATAAACATCCAAACCCCTGCCCGCGGCCGGGGCGGCGACCGACCAGCGAGACGGACGGCCGTGGCAGCCGACCTACGCGGGCCGAGACTCTCGGGAAGGCGCTACGTGAGTCCCAACGGCTCCGACCGCTCGTCGCGGCGCCCGATGCGGCGGAAGCTGCCGCAGGTGCTGACTGCGGGCCTGATCCTGGCGACAGCCACCGGCTGCTCGTACAACTGGGAAGACTTCCCTCGCCTTGGCATGCCCACCCCCGTGACGGAAGAGGCTCCGCGGATCCTCTCCCTCTGGCAGGGCTCGTGGGCGGCCGCGCTCGCCACCGGCGTGCTGGTGTGGGGCCTCATCCTGTGGGCCACCATCTTCCACCGGCGCAGCCGCACCAAGGTCGAGGTACCCCCGCAGACCCGTTACAACATGCCGATCGAGGCGCTGTACACGGTCACCCCGCTCATCATCGTCTCGGTGCTCTTCTACTTCACCGCGCGCGACGAGTCCAAGCTCCTCGAGCTCTCCGCCAAGCCCGCCCACACCATCAACGTGGTCGGCTACCAGTGGAGCTGGGGCTTCAACTACATCGAGAACGTGCCCGGTGTGACCGGCGACGCGAAGACGGACAAGAACCTCGCGACGCTCCCGGACCGGTACAAGAACGCGCTGCCGGACAACGCCGGCGGCGTCTACGACTACGGCATCCCCGGCACGCGGAACCCGCAGACCGGCAACCCGGGCCCGACCCTGTGGCTGCCCAAGGGTGAGAAGGTCCGGTTCGTCCTGACCTCCCGTGACGTCATCCACTCCTTCTGGGTGGTCCCCTTCCTGATGAAGCAGGACGTCATCCCGGGTCACCCGAACGCCTTCGAGGTCACCCCGACCCAGGAGGGCACCTTCCTCGGCAAGTGCGCCGAGCTGTGCGGTGTCGACCACTCCCGGATGCTCTTCAACGTCAAGGTGGTCTCCCCGGAGCGCTACCAGCAGCACCTGAAGGAGCTGGCGGAGAAGGGGCAGACCGGCTACATCCCGTCGGGCATTGCGCAGACGGACCCGGCCAGGAATGCGGAGAAGAAGCAACTGTGAGCATCCTCAACGAACCCCAGGGTGCGGCCGCGGCTGAGGACTCGTACGAGAACGAGCTCCCGGTTCGCCGCAAGCAGCCCGGCAACGTCGTGGTGAAGTGGCTGACGACCACCGACCACAAGACCATCGGCACGATGTACCTGGTCACGTCGTTCGCCTTCTTCTGCGTCGGCGGCCTGATGGCGCTCTTCATGCGCGCCGAGCTGGCCCGTCCGGGCACGCAGATCATGTCGAACGAGCAGTTCAACCAGGCGTTCACGATGCACGGCACGATCATGCTGCTGATGTTCGCGACGCCGCTGTTCGCCGGTTTCGCGAACTGGATCATGCCGCTGCAGATCGGCGCGCCCGACGTGGCGTTCCCGCGGCTGAACATGTTCGCCTACTGGCTGTACCTCTTCGGCTCGATCATCGCGGTGGCCGGCTTCCTCACCCCGCAGGGTGCCGCCGACTTCGGCTGGTTCGCCTACTCCCCGCTGTCGGACGCGGTCCGCTCGCCGGGCGTCGGCGCCGACATGTGGATCATGGGTCTGGCCTTCTCCGGCTTCGGCACGATCCTCGGCTCGGTCAACTTCATCACCACGATCATCTGCATGCGCGCCCCGGGCATGACGATGTTCCGCATGCCGATCTTCACCTGGAACGTGCTGCTGACCGGTGTCCTGGTCCTGCTGGCCTTCCCGGTCCTGGCGGCCGCGCTGTTCGCCCTGGAGGCGGACCGGAAGTTCGGTGCCCACGTCTTCGACGCGGCCAACGGCGGCGCACTGCTCTGGCAGCACCTCTTCTGGTTCTTCGGACACCCTGAGGTGTACATCATCGCCCTGCCGTTCTTCGGCATCATCTCCGAGGTCATCCCGGTCTTCAGCCGCAAGCCGATGTTCGGCTACATCGGTCTGGTCGCCGCGACCATCGCGATCGCCGGTCTGTCCGTGACCGTGTGGGCCCACCACATGTACGTCACCGGTGGCGTGCTCCTCCCGTTCTTCTCCTTCATGACGTTCCTCATCGCCGTTCCGACCGGCGTGAAGTTCTTCAACTGGATCGGAACGATGTGGAAGGGCTCGCTGTCCTTCGAGACCCCGATGCTCTGGGCCGTCGGCTTCCTGATCACCTTCACCTTCGGTGGTCTGACCGGCGTCATCCTGGCCTCGCCCCCGATGGACTTCCACATCTCCGACTCGTACTTCGTGGTCGCGCACTTCCACTACGTCGTCTTCGGCACCGTGGTCTTCGCGATGTTCTCCGGCTTCCACTTCTGGTGGCCGAAGTTCACGGGCAAGATGCTGGACGAGCGCCTCGGCAAGATCACCTTCTGGACGCTGTTCATCGGCTTCCACGGCACGTTCCTGGTGCAGCACTGGCTCGGTGCCGAGGGCATGCCGCGTCGTTACGCGGACTACCTCGACGCCGACGGCTTCACCGCGCTGAACACGATCTCGACGATCTCCTCGTTCCTGCTCGGCCTGTCGATCCTGCCGTTCTTCTACAACATCTGGAAGACCGCCAAGTACGGCAAGAAGATCGAGGTCGACGACCCGTGGGGCTACGGCCGTTCGCTCGAGTGGGCGACGTCCTGCCCGCCGCCGCGGCACAACTTCCTCACCCTGCCGCGGATCCGTTCCGAATCCCCGGCGTTCGACCTGCACCACCCTGAGATCGCGGCTCTCGACCAGCTCGAGAACAAGCCTCACGAGGTGGCGGCCCTCAGCGGCGGCAAGGAGGCCGGCAAGTGAAGATCCAGGGCAAGATGTTCATCTGGCTGAGCGTCTTCGTCCTCGCCATGGCGATCGTCTATGGCGTGTGGTCGAAGGAGCCGGTCGGTACGACGGCGCTGTTCCTGGCGTTCGGTCTCTGCATCATGATCGGCTACTACCTGGCCTTCACGGCCAAGCGGGTCGACGCCATGGCGCAGGACGACAAGGAGGCCGACGTCGCGGACGAGGCCGGCGAGGTGGGCTTCTTCGCCCCCCACAGCTGGCAGCCGCTCTCGCTGGCCGTCGGCGGTGCGCTCGCCTTCCTCGCCATCGCGATGGGCTGGTGGCTGCTGTACTTCTCGACCCCGCTGATCCTGGTCGGCATCTTCGGCTGGGTGTTCGAGTTCTACCGCGGTGAGAACCAGAACCAGTAGCAGCACCCCGTAACACCCCGAGGGGCAGGGGGGGGGGGGTGTTGGGGGAGGGGGGGGGGGGGGGGTTGTTGTGTTTGT
>NZ_JBHXFE010000014.1:91574-133138 GCF_042722475.1 Streptomyces sp. NPDC127092 | reverse complement strand
AGCAACCCCAGGCGCCATCCGCCCTCCCCAGCAAACCACACCCCCCCGGGCCCCTCTTTTGCCGCGCTCGGCGCGCCGGGCGCGAGGATTGTTCTTAGCGTGAAGTCATGAACGACACGCCGCGCATTCGGACTGTTCTGAGCTGCACTCTTCTGGCCCTCACCGTCACGGCGGGCGTCACGGCGTGCGCGGGCAGCGGTGGCCATCCGCTGTCGGCGAGGCCCTTCGACGCGGCGGACCAGATCGCCTTCAACGCGCCCGAGGGCGGGAGGAAGGCCGACCCCGAGAAGCCCCTGGAGATCACCGCCAAGGGCGAGGACGGGCGGATCACCGACGTCACCGCGACCGACGAGTCCGGGCACCACCTGGCGGGCGAACTCACCGCCGACGGGCAGAAGTGGCGCTCCACGGCCGCGCTGGCGGCCGGCGCCCGCTACACCGTCCGGGTGGCCACCGAGGACGAGGACGGCGCCCCAGGAGCCCGTACGTTCACGTTCGAGACCGCCCCGGCCAAACGGGCGCTGACCGTCACGTTCGGCCCGGAGGCGGGCAAGTACGGCGTCGGGCAGCCCGTCACCGCGGAGCTCAGCCTCCCGGTGAAGGACAGGAAGGCCCGCGCGGTCGTCGAACGGGCCCTCAAGGTCCGCTCCGTACCGGCCGTGGAGGGCTCCTGGTACTGGGTGGACGACAAGAAGCTGCACTACCGTCCGAAGGAGTACTGGCCCACCGGCGCGACCGTCACCGTCACCGGCAACCTCGCGGGCGTCAAGGTGGGCGACAAGCTCTACGGCGGCGACTCCAAGCCGCTCACGCTGACCATCGGCGACCGCGTCGAGGCCGTCACGGACGCCGGCTCCCACCACATGACGGTGCGCCGGAACGGAAAAGTGATCAACACCATTCCGGTGACCACCGGAAAACCGGGCTTCTCCACCCGGAACGGGATCAAAGTGGTGCTGGGCAAGGAGTACTACGTCCGGATGCGCGGCACCAGCATCGGCATCGCGGAGGGCAGCTCGGAGTCGTACGACCTGCCGGTCTACTACGCCACCCGGGTCACCTGGAGCGGCGAGTACGTCCACGCCGCGCCCTGGTCCGTCGGCTCCCAGGGCGTCGCCAACGTCAGCCACGGCTGCACCGGCATGTCGACCGGGAACGCGGCCTGGTTCTACGAGAACGTCCGCCCGGGCGACATCGTCAAGGTCGTCAACAGCTCGGGCCAGATGATGGACACCTTCGGCAACGGCTTCGGCGACTGGAACCTGAGCTGGGACAAGTGGCGCCGGGGCAGCGCCCTGGTGGCCGAGAAGGGCGACCCCACGGCCACCGAGGACGCGAAGGCCCGGCTCAGGCCGAGCCTGTAGCCCGTACGGGCGGTGCTACGCGTCGACGCAGAGACGCGAGCGCAGCAGGGCCGCCAGGGACGCCGCGAACTCGACCGGTTCCACCGGAAGGGTGACCGCGGCGTCCGCGCGGCTCCACGTGGCCAGCCAGGCGTCCTGGGGGCGGCCGATGAGGAGCAGCACCGGCGGGCAGCGGAAGATCTCGTCCTTGATCTGCCGGCACACGCCCATGCCGCCCGCCGGCACCGCCTCGCCGTCGAGCACGCACACGTCGATGCCGCCCTCGTCCAGGGCCGCGAGCACCGCCGGCAGCGTCGCGCACTCCACGAACTCGACCGGGGGAACATCGGCGGCGGGCCGGCGCCCGGCCGCGAGGCGGACCTGCGCGCGGGTGTTCGCGTCGTCGCTGTAGACCAGGACCGTGGCGCTCGACTGCATCGTTCCTCCGTGAAGGTGGTCGGCCGTTGCGCGGATGCTACTCCGCTCCACAGCCCGTCAACACCCGTTCAACACCTGTTCGAAGGGTGCCGGAAGCCCGCCCGGATGGGCCGTTCGGGCAGGACACGCGCCCCGGACACTCCGAACGGCACCCCCCGGAGTGAGGGCGGGATAAGCGACCGACATAATGTCGGTCGTGGCGACAGTAACGACAGTAGATACCGGGCACGCGCACCCGTCGGTCAATCGACCGAACCTCACCAGCGTCGGAACCATCATCTGGCTGAGCTCCGAGCTGATGTTCTTCGCGGCCCTCTTCGCGATGTACTTCACCCTGCGATCCGTGATGGGCGCGGAGTTCTGGACGGAAAAGGCGCACGCCTTGAACCTTCCGTTCTCCGCGACGAACACCACGATCCTGGTGCTCTCCTCCCTCACCTGCCAGCTCGGCGTCTTCGCCGCCGAGCGCGGTGACGTGAAGAAGCTCCGGACGTGGTTCGTCATCACGTTCGTGATGGGCGCGATCTTCATCGGCGGCCAGGTCTTCGAGTACACCGAGCTGGTCAAGAAGGACGGCCTCTCGCTGTCCTCCGACCCGTACGGCACGGTGTTCTACCTGACCACCGGCTTCCACGGCCTGCACGTGACGGGCGGTCTCATCGCCTTCCTGCTGGTCCTCGGCCGGACGTACGCCGCCAAGAGGTTCACTCACGAGCAGGCAACCGCCGCCATCGTCGTGTCCTACTACTGGCACTTCGTCGATGTCGTCTGGATCGGCCTCTTCGCCACGATCTACTTGATCAAGTAATCGGGCTCCGCCTCCGGGCGGACCGACACATCCAGCAAGCATCGACGCAGAAGATCCTGACACCGGGGTAATCCGTGAAAAAGCTCTCCGCACGACGACGCCATCCGCTGGCGGCGGTCGTCGTCCTACTTCTCGCGCTGGCGGCAACTGGGGGGCTCTACGCCGCGTTCGCGCCCGCGGGCACGGCGAAGGCCGACGAAACCGCCCAGTCCCTGGCCATCGAGGAGGGCAAGAAGCTCTACTCCGTCGGCTGTGCCAGCTGCCACGGAACCGGCGGTCAGGGCACCTCTGACGGCCCGTCCCTGGTCGGCGTGGGCTCGGCGGCCGTGGACTTCCAGGTCGGCACCGGCCGCATGCCCGCGCAGCAGCCGGGCGCGCAGGTCCCGAGGAAGAAGGTCATCTACACGCAGGCTGAGATCGATCAGCTCGCGGCGTACGTCGCCTCCCTCGGTGCCGGCCCGACCGTGCCGAAGGCCAACCAGTACAGCCCTGAGGGCGCCGACGTCGCCAAGGGTGGCGAGCTGTTCCGCTCCAACTGCGCCCAGTGCCACAACTTCACCGGTGAGGGCGGTGCCCTGACCTACGGCAAGTACGCCCCGAGCCTCGAGGGCGTGGACCCGAAGCACCTCTACGAGGCCATGCAGACCGGCCCGCAGAACATGCCCTCCTTCCCCGACACCACGATGCCGGAGAAGCAGAAGAAGGACATCATCGCCTACGTCCAGGCCGTGAACAGCGACAAGGCCGACAACCCGGGTGGTCTCAAGCTGGGTGGCCTCGGCCCCGTCAGCGAGGGTCTGTTCGCGTGGATCTTCGGTCTGGGCGCGCTGATCGCAGTTGCCATCTGGGTCGCGGCCCACACCGCTAAGGCCAAGAAGTCATGAGTACCCAAGAGAATTCAGAAGAGAACCTGCCGACCGAGCAGGACACCGCGCACGGCGCGGTGAAGGTCGCCGAAGACCCGTTCGCCGACCCGGGCCTCCCGCCCCACAAGCCGCGCATCCAGGACATCGACGAGCGGGCCGCCAAGCGGTCCGAGCGCGCGATCGCCTTCATGTTCACGCTGTCGATGCTGGCCACGATCGGCTTCATCGCCTCGTACGTGATCTTCCCGGTCGACCAGATCGTGTACATCTGGCCGTTCGGCCGGGTGTCCGCGCTCAACTTCGCCCTGGGCTGGACGCTCGGCCTGGCCCTGTTCTTCATCGGCGCGGGCGCGGTCCACTGGGCCCGCACCCTGATGTCCGACGTCGAGGTGGCCGACGAGCGTCACCCGATGGAGGCGTCGCCCGAGGTCAAGGCCAAGGTCATGGCGGACTTCGCGGCCGGTGCCGCCGAGTCCGGCTTCGGCCGCCGCAAGCTGGTCCGCAACACGCTGTTCGGCGCGCTGGCCCTGGTGCCGCTCTCCGGCGTCGTGCTGCTGCGTGACATGGGTCCGCTGCCCGAGAAGAAGCTCCGCTCCACCATGTGGGCGAAGGGCAAGCTCCTCATCAACATGAACACCAACGAGCCGCTGCGTCCCGAGGACGTCGCCGTCGGTTCGCTGACGTTCGCCAAGCCCGAGGGCCTGGAGGAGCACGACCACCACTTCCAGACCGAGATCGCCAAGGCCGCCCTGATGATCGTCCGGATCCAGCCGGAGGACATCAAGGACAAGCGCGAGCTCGAGTGGTCCCACGAGGGCATCGTGGCCTTCTCGAAGATCTGCACCCACGTCGGTTGCCCGATCTCCCTGTACGAGCAGCAGACGCACCACGTGCTCTGCCCGTGCCACCAGTCCACCTTCGACCTGTCCGACGGCGCCCGCGTCATCTTCGGCCCGGCCGGCCACGCCCTCCCGCAGCTGCGGATCGGCGTGAACGACAAGGGCTTCCTCGAGGCGCACGGCGACTTCGAAGAGCCCGTCGGTCCTGCTTTCTGGGAGCGCGGATGAGCACTGTGACCAACACGCAGAAGAAGGCGCCCGCCGGAGAGCGGATCGCCGACTGGGCCGACGGCCGCCTGGGGATCTACACGCTGGCCAAGGCCAACATGCGGAAGATCTTCCCGGACCACTGGTCCTTCATGCTGGGCGAGGTCTGCCTCTACAGCTTCCTCATCATCATCCTGACGGGCGTCTACCTGACGATGTTCTTCCACCCGTCGATGAACGAGGTGGAGTACGTCGGACCGTACGTCCCGCTCCAGGGACAGCTGATGTCCGAGGCGTTCAACTCGACCATGCACATCTCGTTCGAGGTGCGCGGTGGTCTGCTCATCCGGCAGATCCACCACTGGGCGGCGCTGATCTTCCTCGCCGGCATGTTCGTGCACATGATGCGCGTCTTCTTCACCGGCGCGTTCCGCAAGCCGCGTGAGATCAACTGGCTGTTCGGCTTCCTGCTGTTCTTCCTGGGCATGTTCACCGGCTTCACCGGTTACTCGCTCCCGGACGACCTGCTCTCCGGCACCGGTGTCCGCTTCATGCAGGGCGCGATCCTGTCCGTGCCGATCGTCGGCACGTACCTGTCGATGTTCCTGTTCGGCGGCGAGTTCCCCGGCGGCGACTTCGTCGCCCGGTTCTACTCGGCGCACGTGCTGCTGCTCCCGGGCATCATGCTCGGCCTGGTGGTCGCGCACCTCATCCTGGTGTTCGTCCACAAGCACACGCACTTCGAGGGCCCCGGCCGCACCAACAAGAACGTCGTCGGCATGCCGCTGCTGCCGGTGTACATGGCCAAGGCCGGAGGCTTCTTCTTCCTGGTCTTCGGTGTCATCGCGGTCATCGCGGCGATCGCCTCGATCAACCCGATCTGGGCCCTCGGCCCGTACCGCCCGGACCAGGTGTCCACCGGCGCCCAGCCCGACTGGTACATGGGCTTCGCCGAGGGTCTGATCCGTGTCATGCCGGGCTGGGAGATCAACCTCTGGGGCCACACGCTGGTCCTGGGCGTCTTCATCCCGCTGGTGATCTTCCCGGTGGTGCTGGCCGCCATCGCGGTGTACCCGTTCATCGAGTCCTGGATCACCGGCGACAAGCGCGAGCACCACATCGCGCAGCGCCCGCGCAACGCTCCGACGCGCACCGCCTTCGGTGTCGCCTGGATCACCGCGTACATGATCATGCTCGTCGGTGGTGGCAACGACCTCTGGGCCACGCACTTCCACCTGTCGATCAACTCGATCACCTGGTTCGTCCGGATCTTCTTCTTCGTCGGCCCGGTCATCGCGTTCATCGTCACCAAGCGGATCTGCCTCGGCCTCCAGCGCCGGGACAAGGACAAGGTGCTGCACGGTCGCGAGTCCGGCATCATCAAGCGCCTGCCGCACGGTGAGTTCGTCGAGGTCCACCAGCCGCTCAGCCAGGGCGAGCGCTACAAGCTCACCGCCCACGAGCAGTACGAGCCGGCCGAGCTGCCGCCGGCCGTCGACGAGAACGGCGTGGAGCGCAAGATCGGCCGCATGGAGAAGCTCCGGGTCAAGCTCAACCGGGGTTACTACGGCGCGGACAACCAGATCGCCAAGCCGACGGTCGAGGAGTTCAGGGAGATCGAGAGCGGCCACGGCCACCACTGATCACCTGACCGCCTGACCTGGTAGTCGCCACGGCGAGAGCCCCGTCCATTCGATGGACGGGGCTCTTTGCCGTGCCCGGAGATCGATAGGGTGGGAGACGACCTCGCAGTCCCGTACGTACACACAGGAGCGACCATGAGCGCTGTGCACCCCGCTGGAGGCGACACCGCGGCGGGCCGCTCCTGGCCCGCCCTGCTGAACGGACTCCTCGAAGGCCGAGACCTGTCCGCCGACGACACCGCCTGGGCGATGGACCTGATCATGCGCGGCGAGGCGACCGACGCGCAGATCGCCGGGTTCATGGTGGCCCTGCGGGCCAAGGGCGAGACGGTGGCGGAGATCTCCGGTCTCGTACGGACCATGTACGAGCACGCCAACGTCATCGAGGTGCCCGGGCCGGCCGTCGACATCGTCGGCACCGGCGGCGACGGGGCGAAGACGGTGAACATCTCCACGATGTCGTCGATCGTGGTCGCCGGCACCGGCGTCAGGGTCGTCAAGCACGGCAACCGCGCCGCCTCCTCCGCCTCCGGCTCCTCCGACGTCCTGGAGAAGCTCGGCATCAACCTGAACCTCACCCCGAAGCGGGTCGCCGAGGTCGCCGAGGAGGCGGGCATCACCATCTGCTTCGCGGTGAAGTTCCACCCCTCGCTGCGGTACGTCGCCGCCGCCCGCGGCCAGCTCGGCATCCGCACCACCTTCAACGTGCTCGGCCCGCTCACCAACCCGGCCAAGGTGCGCGCCCAGGCCGTGGGCGTCGCCGACCCGCGCATGGCGCCGATCGTGGCCGGCGTGCTCGCCGACCGCGGCAACTCCGCCCTGGTCTTCCGCGGCGACGACGGCCTGGACGAGCTGACCACCACCGGCACCTCCCGGGTGTGGGTGGTCAGGGACGGCGCCGTCCGCGAGGAGCGCTTCGACCCGCGGGACGTCGGCATCGAGCCGGTGACCCTGGACGCCCTGCGCGGCGGCGACCCCTCGTACAACGCCGACGTCGCCCGGCGGCTGCTCGCCGGCGAGACCGGCCCGGTACGGGACGCGGTGCTGCTCAACTCGGCCGCCGCGCTGGTCGCCCTGGAGCCGGGCGAGGGCACCCTCGCGGAGCAGCTGCGGGCCGGCATGGACCGGGCCGCCGAGTCGGTCGACTCGGGCTCCGCCCGCCGCACCCTGGAGCGGTGGATCGCGGCCAGCAACGCCTGAGCGCGTGTGAACGGCGGATTGCGACCCCGTCCCGGATGCCGGGACGGGGTTGCGTCGTCGTGATCGTCTGGCATAGGTTCTGGAACAGGTCATGAGTGACAGCGACAAAGCCCCGGCTGGCTGTCCGGCAACCCTCCGTCCGTGGCGGGGTGCCCCGGGTGAAGACCAGGCCGTACGAGCAGAAGCCTGCGGCAAGCGCGGACCCCTGCGCACACCCTGGGGTCCTTGGTCCTCTAGGGAGCGGTGTCTCGTGAGCAAGCGAATGCGCTAGGGCCTCCGGCCCCTTTCTCCACCTCAACACCCGTACGCGGCACCCCTTTCCGCGCTGCCGCCGCACGGGCCCCTCACGCCCTTTCGCGCCCCTTTTATGCCGGGAGACACCGTCATGTCCGCACGCCCGAACGCCTCCGCCACCGCTTCCGCCGCCGCTCCGGCCGACTCCGACCCCTGCTGCGACGCCCCGCTGCCGGTCCTCGGCCGTGACGTCACCGTCCCGCTCGTCACCGGCGGCGAGGTCACCTACGCGGCGCTCGACTACGCCGCCAGCGCCCCGGCCCTCCAGCGCGTGTGGGACGACGTGGCCGCCTACGCCCCGTACTACGGCAGCGTCCACCGCGGCGCCGGGTACCTCTCCCAGCTCTCCACCGACCTCTTCGAGAACAGCCGCGCCACGGTCGCCGAGTTCCTCGACTGCCGCCCCGGCGACCAGGTCGTCTTCACCCGCTCCACCACCGACTCGCTCAACCTGCTCGCCCAGGTGATCCCCGCCGACTGCCAGGTCTTCGTCTTCGAGACCGAGCACCACGCCTCGCTGCTGCCCTGGCGCGACGCCCGGGTCACCTACCTCAACGCGCCGCGCACCCCGGAGCAGGCCGTCGCCACCCTCGAGCGGGCCCTCGCCGACCGGGATCCCTACGGGCCCGCCCTGGTCTGCGTGACCGGCGCCTCCAACGTCACCGGCGAGCTGTGGCCGGTGCGCGAACTCGCCGCCGCCGCGCACGCGCACGGCGCGCGGATCGTCCTGGACGCCGCCCAGCTGGCGCCCCACCACCCCGTCTCCGTACGGGAGTTGGACGTCGACTGGGTCGCCTTCTCCGGGCACAAGCTGTACGCCCCGTTCGGCTCCGGCGTCCTCGCCGGGCGCGCCGACTGGCTGCGGGATTCCGAGCCCTACCTCGCGGGCGGCGGCGCCTCCCGCAAGGTGGCCCGCCGGGCCGACGGTGGTGTGGACGTGGAGTGGCACACCACCGCGGCCCGGCACGAAGCCGGTTCGCCGAACGTCATCGGCGTCTACTCCATCGCCTCCGCCTGCAAGGCCCTCACCGAGGCCGGCTTCGACTCCCTCGTCGCCCGCGAGCGGCACCTGATCGCCAAGGTCCGCGAGGGTCTTGCCGAGGTGCCGGAGGTGCGGGTGCTCTCGCTCTTCGGTGACGACGCCGACCGCGTCGGCGTCATCTCCTTCGTCGTGGAGGGCTGGAACAGCTCCCACTTCGCCGCCGCGCTGTCCGCCGAGTACGGCATCGGCGTCCGCGACGGCCTGTTCTGCGCCCACCCGCTGGTGCGCACGCTGCTCGGCAGCGACCCGCGGGACCCGGGCGAGTGCGGCGCCCCGGAGGCCGCCCCGGGCGAGAGGTCCCTCAACGCGATCCGGGTGAGCTTCGGCGCGGGCACGCCCGACGAGCACGTGGAGCGGTTCGTCGGCGCGGTGAAGGAGCTGGTGCGCGACGGCGCCCGGTGGAAGTACCGCACCGAGGACGGCCGCTGCGTCCCGGACCGCGGCTGAACCCGGCCCGTACCACGGCTGACGGGGTTCCCCCGTACGAGTGAAGCCGGCCTCCCGTGGGGAGAGGCCGGCTTCACCGCTGTGTCCGGGCGCCCTACGACTCCAGGCCGATGGCGAAGGCCGCGTCCAGCTCGTGCTGCGAGTAGGCGCGGAAGGCGACGTGCGTGTCGGTGGCCTCGACGCCGGGGATCTTGGAGATCTGGCCCGGGATGATGTCGGCCAGGTCGTCGTGGCGCCCGACCCGGACCATGGCGATCAGGTCGTAGGTGCCGGTGACCGAGAAGACCTCGCTGACGGAGTCGATCGCGGCGATCGCCTCGGCGATCTCGGGGATGCGGTCCACGCTGGTCTTGATGAGCACGATCGCGGTGATCACGGCTGGCTTTCTCCCTCGGTGGCCGCGGCTGGTGGTTTCACCTTATCCCCACGCCTGTAGCGCGCCCACGCGTAGACGAAGCCCAGCGCGAAGCCGATCACGTGCGCCAGGTACGCGACCCCCGGCCCGGCCCCGGCCGAGCGGGCCGCCAGCCACTGGAGCGCGAACCAGAACGCCAGCACGATCCAGGCCGGGAAGCGCAGCGGCAGGAAGAAGAGGAAGGGGAAGAGGCTGGTGACCCGGGAGCGCGGGAAGAGATAGAGGAAGGCGCCCAGCACGCCCGAGATCGCTCCCGAGGCCCCGACCAGCGTCTGCCCGCTGTCCGCCTGGTCGCCGTGCACCGCCGCGTAGCCGGCCAGCGCCAGATATCCGACGCCCAGGTAGAACAGGCCGAAGCCGGTCGCGCCCATGCGCTCCTCGGCCATGGCGCCGAAGACGTACAGGAACAGCATGTTCCCGAGCAGGTGCAGCCAGCTGCCGTGGACGAAGAGCGCGGTCAGCGGGGTGAGCAGGGCGCGCGGCTCGCCCTGGGTCAGCTCGGCGGGGATGACGCCCCAGCGCTGGAAGTACGCGCTCTGCGCCGCGAGCAGCTCGTCGCCCGTGCCGTACGCCGGACCGAGTCCCGACACCGGGCTGACGGCGAACAGCAGCACGCAGCACGCGATGAGTCCGTAGGTCACGGTGGGCCCGCCACGGGCGCCGCGCCAGGCGCCGAGGACCGCGCTCCGCCAGTCGATCATGGACAGATCATGGCGTACCGGGGCCCACCTGGACAGAGTGCCTCGCCGTGACACGGGGTACCCGCGAGGCCGTAGGGTTACGGGCAGTACTCCCGCAGTTCGACGGCGCACCGCGGGCCCGTAAAGCCTCGTACGGAAAGAGGACGGCACGATGACGACGGTTCCCCTGCCGACCGCCGAGACCCGCTGGCGCTGCACTCTCTGCGGCAATCTGACCCGCTTCGACGTGACCCGCTCGTCCAAGGTCGTCGAGTACGTCCATCTGGACCTCGCCGGAGAGCCCAAGGTCGAGGAGCGCGAGGTGGTCAGTGAGACCATCGAGTCGGTCCGCTGCCGCTGGTGCAACGCGGTGGACCAGATCGAACTGGTGGACAGGCCGGGCGCCGCTTCCTGAGGAGCGGCCCGGCGAGGCGAGACAGGGAGTGGGTGACGGATCGTGGAGCAGCCCGCGCAGGGTGCCGGGTCGGAAGGCTCGGCAGACGGCGCTGCGGAGGCGCTCGACCGACCGCTGCCCGAGGCCGTACGCCGCAAGGTCGTCGCGCTCGTCGCCGACGCCTTCGGCGGGCTGACCGTCGCCGAGCTGCCGGCCCCGCTGCGCCAGTACGCCCGCTTCACCGCCTCCCGCCGGGCCAAGTTCGCCGGGAACGCGATGGCCGCCGCCCTGGAGGGCGATCCGCTGTTCCGGCAGCGGATCGGGGAGCGGTTCAAGGAGTCCCAGCCCGAGCTGGCCGGGGCCGTCGAGTCCGGCGCCCCGCCGGCCGCCGCCGACCCGGTCGACGTGGCCGCGGCGGCGTACGTGCTGCGCCCGCCCGGCTGGGGCAAGCTCGTGGCCGCCGCGGGCGAGGAGGCCGAACGGGCCGACGCCGAGCGCGCCGACGAGGCCGGCCGCCGCGAGCTGGAGCGGCTGCGCGAGGAGGTCGCGGCGGCGAGGGACCGCGCCAGGGCCGAGACCGAGCAGCTGCGACGCGACCTGGAGGCCGCCCGCAAGGAAGCCGAATCGCTTCACCGGAAGCTGCGCAGCGCCCAGAGCGACGTCAAGCGCGGCGAGGCCGCGCTGCGCCGCGTCCAGGCGGAGATCGACGCGGCGCGCACCGAGGCCGCCGCGCAGGTGTCGGCCGCCGAGAGCGAGAGCCGGCGCCTCAAGGCGAGGCTCGGCGAGGTCGAGGCCGCCCTGGAGGCCAGCCGGCGGGCCGCCCGCGAGGGCCGCTCGGTGGAGGACATGCGGCTGCGGCTGCTCCTGGACACGGTGCTCGACGCCGCCCAGGGGCTGCGTCGCGAACTCGCCCTGCCGCCGGTGTCGATGCATCCGGCGGACACCGTGGACGCGGTGGAGCCGGGCCGGATGTCGCCGAAGGACATCGCGGCCCGTGCCCTGTCCGAGACGGATCCCGCGCTCCTCGACCAGCTGCTCGAACTGCCCCAGACGCACCTGGTGGTGGACGGCTACAACGTGACGAAGACCGGCTATCCGACGATGCCGCTGGAGAAGCAGCGGCTGCGGCTGCTCGGCGGCCTGTCCGCGCTGGCGGCCCGCTCGGGCGCCGAGGTCACCTGTGTCTTCGACGGGGCCGAGCTGGCGGCTCCCGTGCTGCTCGCCCCGCCGCGCGGGGTCCGGGTGCTGTTCTCCAAGCCCGGTGTCACGGCCGACGAGTTGATCCGTCAGCTGGTGCGCGCGGAGCCGCCCGGCCGGCCGGTCGTGGTGGTGTCCACCGACCGCGAGGTGGCCGACGGCGTCGCCAAGTCCGGTGCGCGGCCCGTCGCGTCCGCCTTGTTGCTGAAGCGCCTTTCGCGCCTCTCGTGACCTCTCGTCACGTCCACCCGTAATGCCCGTTTTCTGATCCGCAGAGGGTCAAGTGGCCATTACTGCCCGTGGGATGCGCGTAAATAATGTGTTGAGCGGGCCAGATTTTGCCCGTTGGGATTTGAACTGATCACAAGATGGTCACTAGGGTCGGGCCTCGAACCTTCGCGCGGTTGATCATCCATCGGGGATGACAGCGTTGGTCCCGCCTGCCGCTGCCCGGTTGGCGGCTCGAGGAAGAAGGAGATCGCCTTCGTGGCGTCCCACCGTCGTCCCAAGCAGCCGAGCCGCGCCCGTGTGACCGTGCTCACCGCGACCGCCGCCGCGGCCGTCGCGCTCTCCGCCCAGTCGGGCGCCGTGGCAGCCCCCAAGCCGAAGATCGACGAGGTCAAGTCGAAGGTCGACAAGCTGCACCACGAGGCCGAGGAGGCCACGGAGCAGTACAACCTCGCCGAGGAGCGCCGCGAGAAGCTGCAGAAGGAGATCAGCGCCCTTCAGGACAAGGTGGCCCGCGGCCAGCAGGAGCTCAACACCCTGCGCGGGCAGATCGGTTCGGTCGCCACCGCCCAGTACCGCTCCGGCGGCATCGACCCGGCGCTCCAGCTCTTCCTCTCCTCCGACCCGGACACCTACCTCGACAAGGCGTCCGCGATCGACCAGCTCGGCGCCAAGCAGGCCGACGTGCTGCAGTCCATCCAGACCAAGCAGCGCACCCTCGCCCAGCAGCGCGCCGAGGCGACGACGAAGCTCGCTGACCTCGAGGACGTCCGCAGGACCCTCGGCGAGAAGAAGAAGAAGTTCCAGGGCAAGCTCGCCGAGGCGCAGAAGCTGCTCAACACCCTGACCGCCGCCGAGCGCGCCAAGATGCAGGAAGAGGAGCAGCGCGCCAGCCGCGCCGCCGGCGACCGCGTCGACCTCGGCAACGAGGTGCCCGCCTCGCAGCGCGGCGCCGCCGCCCTCAACGCGGCCGCCACCCAGCTCGGCAAGCCGTACGTCTCCGGCGCCGAGGGCCCCAACTCCTACGACTGCTCGGGTCTGACGCAGTGGGCCTACCGCCAGGCCGGCGTCAGCATCAGCCGCACCACCTACACCCAGCAGAACGACGGCGTGAAGATCGGCCGCAGCCAGCTCAAGCCGGGCGACCTCGTCTTCTTCAACAGCCTCTCGCACGTGGGCCTCTACGCGGGCAACAACACCATCCTGCACGCCCCCAAGCCGGGCGCCGTGGTCCGCTACGAGTCGATGGACTACATGGGCACCTTCCAGTTCGGCGTCCGCGTCTGACGCGGACGCGCGACGGCGCCCGACCCGCGCGACCCGCCCTCCGAACGGGTGGTTCGCCGGATCCAGGACTGACGCGACGCCCCGCCGGTGACCTTGTGGTCTCGGGCGGGGCGTCACTTTGTGTGCCCGCAGGGTTCGTTGGACACGGGTGGATCACCGGCTACTGTCTGCCGCGCCAGTCCGTCGAACCGAACGGAGCGCGATTCGTGGCGTCCCACCGACGACCCGCCAGGGTCACCGTCCTCACCGCAGCCGCGGCCACCGCGGCCACGGCACTCGGCGCCGTCCCCGCGCACGCCGACCCGGGCGGCGCCACTCCCGAGACCACCCGTGCCACCGTCGACCGGCTCTTCGAGGAGGCCGAGCGCGCCACCGAGGGCTTCAACCGCGCCGACGAGAAGGCCGACCGGCTGCGCAGGACGGTCTCCCAGGCCCAGGACGGCCTCGCCCGCGCCCAGGAGCGCATCAACCGCATGCGCGGCGCGCTCGGTTCGGTCGCCGGCGCCCAGTACCGATCCGGCGGCATCGACCCCGCCCTCGCCCTGCTGCTCTCCTCGGACCCGGACAGCTACCTCGAACGGGCCTCCGTCCTCGACCGGGTCACCGCCCGCCAGGGCGCCGCCCTCGACGAACTCAAGCACGAGCTGCGCAGACTGGCGCAGCAGCGGGCCGAGGCCGGCAAGACCCTCGCCGAACTGGAGCGCAGCCGCAACGAGGTGGCCCGGCACAAGCGCACCGTCGAGCGCAAGCTCGCCGAGGCCCGCCGGGTGCTCGCCTCCCTCTCCGCCGACGAACGGGCCGGCTTCGAACGGGCCTCCCGCTCCGGCCGCGCCGCCCTCGACGAGGAACTCCCGCCGCTCGGCGACCTCGGGCCCTCGCGCGCCGCCGCCGCGGTGATCGCCGCGCGCAGCGCCATCGGCCGGCCGTACGTCTGGGGCGCGACCGGCCCTTCCGCCTTCGACTGCTCGGGCCTGATGGTCTGGTCGTACCGCCAGGCGGGCATCGCCCTGCCCCGCACCTCCCAGGCCCAGCGCAACGCGGGACGCCGCATCCCGCTCTCGCAGGCCCAGCCCGGCGACCTCGTCACCTACCGCGGCGACGCCAGCCACGTGGCCATCTACGCGGGCAACGGCCAGGTCATCCACGCGCCCTACCCCGGCGCCCGGGTCCGCTACGACCCGGTGAACATGATGTCCCACGTGACGGTGACCCGGGTCTGAGCCGGCCGGAGGCGGCGGCGGGCCCCGGACGGCCCGGGCGGGACCCCAGGCGGCGCCGGGGCGGGCGGCCGGGACGGGCGGCCGGTCCCGCGGCCGGGCGGGCGCCGGAAACCGTCCGGGGTCGCTTCCGCCGTTCCCCCGTACGATCGGAGCGTGGCAGGTCAGGGGAGCGGAGCGGCGCGCGGCGCGGGCGTGTGCCTGCTCGCCGGGCTGCTCGCCCTCACCGGCTGCGCGGCCCCGGAGCCGGACGGCCCGGCGCGCGCCGAGGTGCAGAGCCTGCTCGACCGGCACGCCGCCGCACTGCTCGCACGTGACGAGGTCGGCTATCTCGCCGGCCTCGACCCCGCGTTCGTACCCGCCGCGCGCACCGAGTTCGACCGGCTCGCGCCGATCCCGCTCGGCGGCGTCGCCTACCGGGTGACCGACGTCGACCCGGCCGGCGAGGGACGGGCCACCGCCCGCGCCGAACTCGGCTACCGCATCAAGGGCTACGACTCCGGGCCCGCCACCAGCGAGCGGATCCTCGACCTCGCCGAGCGGGACGGCCGCTGGTACGTCACCGGCGACCGCGCCGCTGACGGCGCCCCGCAGCAGCTGTGGCAGCAGGGCGAGGTCACCACCGTGACCGGCCGCCGCAGCCTCGTCCTCGGAGTGGGGCAGAGCCGGGAGCGCCTGCGGGAGATCGCGGACGCGGCGGACCGGGCGGTGCCCGCCGTCGGCGACGCCTGGCCCTCGCCCTGGGCGGGCCGGATCGTGGTCCTGGTCCCGGCCTCCGTGGACGCGATGGGCAGGCTGCTCGGCGCGCCCGCCGCCTCGTACCGGGGCATCGCGGCGGTCACCACCGGCCAGGTCGGCGGCGGCCCGGCGGCGCCCGCGGACCGGGTGATCGTCAACCCGGAGGCGTACGGCGTGCTCGGCGACTTCGGGCGCCGCTTCGTGCTCACCCACGAGACCACCCATGTGGCCACCCGCGTCCAGACCACCGCCGCCACCCCGCTCTGGCTCTCCGAGGGCTTCGCCGACTGGGTCGCCTACCGCGGCACCGGCCGCACCCCGGCCCAGGCCGCGCCCGAACTCGCCCGAGCGGTACGGGCCGGCCGGACGCCCGGCGCGCTGCCGGACGACAAGGAGTTCGCCTTCGGCGGCGACGGCGAGGCGATGGCCCGGGCGTACGAGAGCGGCTGGCTGGCCTGCCTGCTGATCGCCGAACGGTGGGGCGAGGAGCGCCTCACCGCCTTCTACCGCGCCGTCGGGGCCCACCCGCAGCGCGAGGGCGCGCTGGAGAAGGCCCTGAAGGACGTCCTGGACACGACGCCGGAGGAGTTCACCGCCCAGTGGCGGGAACAGCTGCGCGAGCGGCTGGGCGGGGGCCTGCCCGGCGGATCAGGCCCGGACCGGCCCTAGGACGCGTCCCGCCCTGATCCGCCGGACGGGCCCTGGTTCCCCGCCGCCTTGCGGTCCAGTTCGGCCAGGGCCTCGGTCAGCCAGGCCTTCTCCGCCGTGCCCGTGGCCCGGGCGATGCGGAGCATGCCCCGGCGGAAGAGGTCCGGTTCCTGTTCCGCGCGGACCGGGGCGCCCGCCTCGTAGAAGAAGCTGGCGGGGGTGTCGAGGAAGGCCTTGCGGCGGCGCAGGACGGCGGCCTGTCCGGCCGGGTCGGGGAGCCGGCCGAGGAAGGCCAGCAGGGTGAACCAGCGATGGCCGTCGGTGATCTCGACGTCCTTCGGCGAGCGGAGCCGGTCGAACAGCTCCGCGCGGCCCTCGGGCGTCAGCGAGAGCACCCGGCGCGGGGCCGCACCCGCGCCCGGCTCCGTACGGCTGTCGACGAGACCGTTCTTCACCAGACGGGTGATCGCCGGGTAGAGCGCCCCGTCGCTGACCGGGCGGACGTGGCCGCTCAGGCCCTGGATGCGTTCCTTCAGCTCGTAGCCGTGCAACGGCCGGTCGTCCAGGAAGCCCAGGATCGTCAGCTCCAGCACCGGCGGACTCCTTCGCGCTTGTCGCGTACGCGGCGTCATGCTATCTCTTTACGAGATGCCTCGATTCGAGGTATCTCGTAAAGAGGCATCTCGAATCGAGGGGGAAGCGGTCCATGAGGGACTCCGCGAAGGAACACCGCCGCACGCTCGTCCGGCTCGCCGGCCCCGTCTACCTGGAGCTCCTGGCCGGAGTCGCCGCCGCGATCATCAACATGGTCTGGGTCGCCCGCCTCGGCGGGGACGCCGTCGCCGCCGTCGCCGTCGCCACCAACGTCGAGAACCTGCTCCTCGGCGTCGTCCTCATGGCCGCCTCCGGCACCACCGTGCTCGTCGCCCGCGCCAGAGGCGCCGACGACCCGGGGGCCCTGCGCTCCGCCGCGCGCGGCGGAGCCGCCCTGGGCGCCCTGCTCGTCCCGCCCGTCGCGATCGGCGGCTACCTGTTGCGGGAGCCGCTCGCCGCCCTCCTGCTCGTCGGGTCCGGCCACCCCGCACACGGCCTCGCCACCGCCTACTTCGCGATCTCCCTGCCCGGCACGGCCGTCTTCTTCGCCACCGCCGTCCTCGACGGCGTCCTCAAGGGCACCGGCGACACCCGCACGCCCATGCGGCTCGCCTTCCTCGCCAACGGGCTGATCCTGGTCCTCGACCCCCTGCTCGTCCCCGCGCACGGAGTCGAGGGAGCCGCCGTCTCCACCGTCGTGGGACGCACCGCGGCGCTCGCCGCGGGACTCCTCGCACTGCGCCGCAACGCCCACCTGCGGGCCGCCCGCGCCGCGCGGCCCGCCGAGGGCCTGACCGCCGCCGTGCGCCGTACCGCCGCCCTCGGCCTGCCGATGTCCGTCGACTTCGCCGTCCGCATGGCCGGGGCGCTCGCCCTGGTCTCCGTCGTCGCCCGGATCGGCGTCACCGAGATCGCCGCCTACGGCATCGCGACCAAGGCCATGTACGTCGCCACCATGGCCTTCTACGCCGTCAAGCAGGCCGCGGCCATCCACACCGCGCACCGGCTGGGCGCCCTGGCCCCGTCCCCGGGGCGGCCGGGACAGGGAACGCGGGGGAGCGAGGAGCGCCGGGCCGTCGGCCGGCAGGCCCTCCTCCTCGGCGGGCTGCTCGGCGCGGGGGCCGCGGTGCTGCTGTCCGCGGCCGCCGGGCCGGTCATGCGCGGCTTCGGTGCCGAGCCCGCCGTCGCCGCCGCCGGCGCGCTGTTCCTGCGCTGCCTCGGGCCGTACCTGCTGCTCATGGCCGTCTTCATCGCCCTCGCCGGGGTCTTCGAGGGCGCCGGCGACTCCTCGCTGCTCGCCAGGATCACCGTCTGCGGCGTCCTGCTGCAGCTACCGCCGGCGTACGTGCTCTCCGGCGCGCTCGGCCTCGGCGGGGTCTGCCTCGCCATGGCGCTCGCGATGGCCGCCCAGTGCGCGGCCCTCGGCGTGCTGCACCGCCGCCGGGTCCGTGCCGCGGAGGGCGGGGCCGGGCCTCAGGAGGGCGACGAGACCGCGACGGGCGTCCTCTCGCGGTCGGCCTGAGCGGGCAGGCGCACCGGGTCCGCCGCCTCCAGGCGCGGCTCCGTGACCGTCTGCCGCCACAGGATCCGGCACGCGGAGAACGTGGCGGCCACCAGGAGCCCGTTGCGGACCAGGAGCAGTCCGACGCCGAGCGGATCGCTGTCGCCCACGTGCGAGAACCACACCGGGAACTCGAACTGCGTGACCGCCGTCGCCCACAGCACCAGATACGCGGGCCGGCGCATCCGGCTCGCCCGGTAGACCAGGCACACGGCGGCCAGACCCACCAGCCAGATCATGTACTGCGGGCTGATCACCCGGCTCGTCGTGGTGAACAGCAGCACCGCCACGAAGGCCGCGTCCGCCGTGGTGCCCGTGGTCCGGCGGCGGGCCCGCCACCACCACACCAGGAGCCAGCCGAACGCGGCCAACGACAGCAGCATCGCCGCCGTGGACACCGCCTTCACGCCCGGGCCGAGGAACTCGATCGAGCCGTAGTTCATCCGCGCCTCGCCCGGCCAGCCGAAGTGCCGGGCCACGTGGAAGACCATCGCGCCCAGCGACTCGATCTCCGTGCCCCGGTCCCGCTGGAAGCCCAGGAAGGCCAGCGCGCCCGGCGCCGCGAGCCCGCAGGCCAGCAGCACGCCGGCCGCCGTGCCCGCCGCCGCGGCCGTCGAGCGGAACGCCGCCCGGCCGCGCGCCGCGCCCGCGAGCAGCAGCACCGGCCACACCTTCAGGGTGGCCCCGAAGCCGGCGAGCGCCCCCAGCACGACCGGGCTGCGCAGCGCTGCGAGCAGACCCGCCACGGCCACCGCCGTCACCATCAGGTCGTAGCGGCAGTACGCGGTCGGGCCGAGCAGCGGCACCCCGGCCAGCCACAGCCAGGCGCCGCGCATCGACCGGCCCGGGCGCCGGCCCGCGTACGTCAGGAGGCCGAAGACGAAGGCGTCGCAGAGCAGCGCCAGCACGAAGAAGGCGGAGGAGTAGCCGAGGAACGGCAGCAGGGCGGGGGAGAGGATCGCGAGCGCGGCGGCCGGCGGGTACTGCCAGGTGACGTCGTCCATGGGGTACGTGCCGGTCCGCAGGACCTCGTACCAGCCCTGGTAGATCTCCTCGACGTCACTGGTCACGTCGGGGCCGGGGATCACCACGATCTTGAAGACGCACAGCAGGATCAGCCCGCGGCTGAACGCCCACAGGCCCAGCGGTCGCGCCAGTCGCCCGTCGCGCGTGTCGACCGCGTCGCGGGCGCGCGCCAGTCCGTCACGTACCGCCGTGCCCACTGCGCCCGTCATACCTGTCCTGTTCCTGTCCTGTCGGTCCGCCGGGGCGGAGGGTGGTGGTGCCGGGCTCGGGGCGCGATCGCGGTACTGTCGGCCACGATGCACAAGACCCTGATCGTAACCAACGACTTTCCGCCACGTCCGGGCGGAATCCAGGCGTTCCTGCACAACATGGCGCTGCGTCTGGATCCCGAGCGGATCGTGGTCTACGCCTCCACGTGGAAGCGCAGCCGCGAGGGTATCGAGGCGACCGCCGCGTTCGACGCCGAACAGCCTTTCACGGTCGTCCGCGATCGCACCACCATGCTGCTGCCGACTCCTCGGGTCACCGCGCGCGCGACCGCGCTGCTGCGGGAGCACGGCTGCGAGTCGGTGTGGTTCGGTGCGGCGGCCCCGCTCGGCCTGATGGCCCCGGCGCTGCGCCGGGCCGGCGCGCGCCGCCTCGTCGCCACGACGCACGGGCACGAGGCCGGATGGGCGCAGCTGCCCGCGGCGCGGCAGCTGCTTGGACGGATCGGCGAGGGCACGGACACCCTCACGTATCTCGGCGAGTACACCCGCTCCCGGATCGCGACCGCGCTCAGCCCGGCCGCCGCCGCGCGCATGGTGCAGCTGCCGCCGGGCGTCGACGAGAAGACCTTCCACCCCGACTCGGGCGGCGCCGAGGTGCGCGAGCGGCTCGGCCTGAGCGACCGGCCCGTGGTCGTGTGCGTGTCGCGGCTGGTGCCGCGCAAGGGCCAGGACACGCTGATCCTCGCCATGCCGGAGATCCTGCGGCGGGTGCCGGACGCCGTGCTCCTGATTGTCGGCGGCGGACCGTACGAGCAGGACCTGCGGAAGCTCGCCGTCCGCACGGGCGTCGCCGCCTCCGTCCGCTTCACCGGCGCCGTCCCGTGGTCGGAGCTCCCCGCCCACTACGGCGCGGGCGACGTCTTCGCCATGCCCTGCCGCACCCGCCGCGGCGGCCTGGACGTCGAGGGCCTCGGCATCGTCTACCTGGAGGCCTCCGCGACCGGCCTTCCGGTGGTCGCCGGCGACTCCGGCGGCGCACCGGACGCCGTCCTCGACGGCGAGACCGGCTGGGTCGTCCGTGGCGGCGTCCCCGAGGAGTCCGCCGACCGCATCGCCACGCTCCTCCTCGACCCCGAGCTGCGCACCCGCATGGGCGAGCGGGGCCGGCAGTGGGTCGAGGACCGCTGGCGCTGGGACCTCCTGGCGGACCGTCTGAGGGAACTGCTGTAGCGAGCGGCCGGGGCGACCGGTGTCGGGGCCCCGTGCCGGGCCCCCTTGCTAGGCCGGGAGGTAGTCCGTCAGGGCGCAGCCGTCGACGAGCAGCTTCTCGCTGCGGTAGCCGTCCGGGACGTTGAAGCCCTGCTCGCAGGTGAAGAGCAGGACGTCGGAGGCCATCAGGTCGCGCGCCGCCTTCGGGTCCGCCGTCACCACCGCGAAGTCCTGGCCGAGCAGGAAGCGGGTGGCGTGGCCCGCCGCGGCGGCCTTCTTCGCGGACTCCTGGAACTTCTCCATGTCCGAGACGGACAGCAGCGTGAGCGTGTCACCGGCGTCGTCGCCGCACACCCCGCGCTCCCTGACCGCCCAGGCCGGGTCCCGGGACTCCTCGCTCATGGTGCCGCCGGCCGTGCCCGTGCGCAGGTCGCTGCACATCGTGCGGGCCCCGACGAGCTTCTCGATCGCCGCCATGTCGCCGGCCGCCGGCAGACCGGCGTCCTCGCCCCAGGAGCTGCTGCACCCGGTGAGGGCGACGAGGGCGGTGAGGGCCGCGCCCAGGGCGGCGGTGGTTCGCTGGAGCCGCATGACGGCGATTTCCTCTCGTGTGTACGGAATTGACCATTCCGGTCCTGACGCGCGCGAACGCCCCCGGCCGGCCCGTGACACGGGCCCGCCGAGGGCGTTCCGATGAACCGTCAGGCTCGGTAGATCGCCTCGATCTCGTCGGCGAAGTCCTTCGCCACCACGTTGCGCTTCAGCTTCAGCGACGGGGTGATGTGCCCCGCCTCCTCCGTGAACTGCGTCGACAGGATACGGAACTTCCGCACCGACTCCGCCTTCGAGACCGCCGCGTTGCCGTCGTCCACCGCGCGCTGGACCTCCGCGAGCAGGTCCGCGTCCTCGCGCAGCGAGGCCGCCGTCGCGCCGGCCGGCTTGCCGTGCTCGGCCGCCCAACGGCCGAGGAATTCCTCGTCGATGGTGACCAGCGCGCCCACGAACGGCCGCCCGTCGCCCACGACCATGCACTCGGCGACCAGGGCGTGCGCCCTGATCCGGTCCTCGATGACCGCCGGGGCGACGTTCTTGCCGCCCGCCGTCACCAGGATCTCCTTCTTGCGGCCGGTGATCGCGAGGTAGCCGTCCTCGTCGAGCGTGCCGATGTCCCCGGTGTGGAACCAGCCGTCCGCCAGCGCCTCCGCCGTCGCGGCCTCGTTGTTCCAGTAGCCGGAGAAGACGTGCTCGCCGTGCAGCAGCACCTCGCCGTCGTCGGCGATCCGCACCACCGAGCCCGGCAGCGGCTGGCCGACCGTGCCGATCTTCTGCCGGTCCCACGGGTTGAACGCGGTCGCCGCGCACGACTCCGTCAGGCCGTAGCCCTCCAGGACCGTGAAGCCGATGCCGCGGAAGAAGTGGCCGAGCCGCTCGCCCAGCGGCGCGCCGCCGGAGATCGCGTACTCGCCGCGCCCGCCGAGCACCGCCCGCAGCTTGCTGAACACCAGCTTGTCGAAGACCTTGTGCTTCAGCCGCAGACCGAACGACGGGCCCTGCGGCGTGCTCAGCGCGCGGCTGTAGGCGATCGCGGTGTGCGCGGCCTTGTCGAAGATCCTGCCCTTGCCGTCGGCCTGCGCCTTCGCCCGGGCCGAGTTGTAGACCTTCTCGAAGACCCGCGGCACACCGAGGATCAGCGTCGGCCGGAAGGCCGCGAGCTCGTCGGTGAGGTTCTTGATGTCGGGCACGCAGCCGAGCTTGATCGGCGCCATCACGGAGGCGACCTCGACCAGCCGCCCGAAGACGTGCGCGGCCGGCAGGAACAGCAGGACCGAGCACTCGCCCGTACGGAACAGCGGCTTCAGCCGCTCGACCACGTTGCCGCACTCGGCGAAGAACGCGCGGTGGGTCAGCACGCAGCCCTTGGGGCGGCCGGTGGTGCCCGAGGTGTAGACGATCGTCGCCGGGTCGTCCGCGTGCGCGGTCGACATCCGGCGGTCGAGCTCCTCGTCGGAGACGTCCGCGCCCTCGGCGGTCAGACGGGCGATCGCGTCCGCCTCGATCTGCCGCACGCTCTTCAGGGCCGGCAGGTTCGCCCGCACCGACTCCACCGAGGCCTCGTGCGCCGCGGTCTCGACGAGCGCCAGGGACGCGCCCGAGTCGCCCAGGATCCACTGGATCTGCTCCGGCGAGCTGGTCTCGTACACCGGCACGGTCACCGCGCCCGCGCTCCAGATCGCGAAGTCCAGGAGCACCCACTCGTAACGGGTACGGGACAGCAGCGCGACCCGGTCGCCCGGCTCGACACCGGCCGCGACCAGGCCCTTCGCCGCACCCCTGACCTCGGCGAGGAACTGCTTCGCGGTGACGTCGGTCCAGACCCCCGCGACCTTGCGGCCCATCACGGCGACATCTGGGTGCTGGGAGGCGTTGCGGCGGATGAGATCCGTCAGGTTGCCGTCCGAGGGGACCTCGTACAGGGCCGGAAGGCTGAACTCGCGCAAGACTGCTGCTCCTCATCGGGCGCCGGCGCCACGGCTCTGTGTGATGCACCGGTGCGGTCCATGATCGGGCAGGTGCTCTTCGTGGGGGTGAGCACGACTGTGGACTGCCCGGACGTTACCCATCAGTACACGGTTCCGGATAGAGGGTTCAGGCCAGATGTTCCGTGCGTCACACATGGATGGCGTTCCTCGCCGCACAGTAGTCCACCGCTTTCCCGACTCCCAAGTAACCGCAGGTCGCACCCCCTAGGCTGACGTCATGAGGATCAACGTGGTGAGCGACGTGCACGGCAACACCGGAGCCCTCGCCAAGGCGGGGGAGGGCGCCGACGCCCTGATATGCCTCGGCGACCTGGTGCTCTTCCTCGACTACGCCGACCACAGCCGCGGCATCTTCCCCGACCTCTTCGGCGTCGAGAACGCCGACCTCATCGTCGAGCTGCGCACCGCCCGCCGCTTCGACGAGGCCCGCGACCTCGGCCGCCGGCTCTGGGCCGAACTCGGCATCGACCGGGCCACGGCCATCGAATCGGCCGTCCGCCGCCAGTACGCCGAGATGTTCGCCGCCTTCCCCACGCCCACCTACGCCACCTACGGCAACGTCGACATCCCCGGCCTGTGGCCCGAGTACGCGCGCCCCGGCACCACCGTCCTCGACGGCGACCGCGTCGAGCTCGACGGCCTGGTCTTCGGCTTCGTCGGCGGCGGCCTGCGCACCCCGATGCGCACGCCGTACGAGATCTCCGACGAGGAGTACGCGGCGAAGGTCGAGGCGCTCGGCGAGGTCGACGTGCTCTGCTCCCACATCCCGCCGGACGTGCCCGAGCTCACCTACGACACCGTCGCCCGCCGCTTCGAGCGCGGCAGCCGAGCCCTCCTCGACGCCATCCGCCGGGTCCGCCCGCGGTACGCCCTCTTCGGCCACGTCCACCAGCCGCTGGCCCGCCGCATGCGGGTCGGGGCGACCGAGTGCGTCAACGTCGGGCACTTCGCGGCGACCGGCCGGCCGTGGACCCTGGAGTGGTGACGGTCGCGTACGGGCGCGTGACGGGGCCGCGATAGCCTGCACGCAGACTGACGAATCGCGCCCATACGAGGAGCCCCCGCGATGGCGGAACACACCAGCTCGAGCATCACCATCGAGGCGGCCCCGGCCGAGGTCATGAACGTGATCGCCGACTTCGCCCGCTACCCCGAGTGGACGGGCGAGGTGAAGGAGGCCGAGGTCCTGGAGACGGACGAGGCCGGCCGCGCCGAGAAGGTCCGGCTGCTCCTGGACGCCGGCGCGATCCGGGACGACCACACCCTCGCCTACACCTGGACCGGTGACCACGAGGTCAGCTGGACCCTGGTCAGGTCCCAGATGCTCCGCGCCCTCGACGGCTCCTACCGCCTCGCCCCGACCGCGGACGGCAGGCGCACCGAGGTGACGTACCAGCTGACCGTCGACGTCAAGATCCCGATGCTCGGCATGATCAAGCGCAAGGCCGAGAAGGTCATCATCGACCGCGCCCTGGCGGGCCTGAAGGCCCGGGTCGAGTCCCCGAAGTAACCACGACCCGCAGCCGTCCGGGACCCGTGGCCCGGGCGGCCCCCGGCCCTCACCGCCGTCGTCCGGCGCGGACGCCGGTACGGTCGGCGCATGCGGATCATTCTTGTCACCGGGAACGGCGGCGCCGGGCGGACCTCCGTGGCCGTCGGTACCGCGCTCGCCGGCGCCCGGGCCGGGCATCGCGTGCTGCTGGTGTCGGCCGACGCCGACCCCGCGGCCGTGGCCGGCGAGCCCCTGCGCCTGCACGTGCCCGATCCCGCCGCGGACTTCCGCCGGGAGTTCCTGGCCTTCCAGGCCCGCTCGGGTGCCGCCCTCGACCTGCTCGGCGCCGCGCCCTTCGAGGACGCCGAGCTGACCGCCCTTCCCGGAAGCCGCGACTTCGCCCTGCTCAGGGCCCTGCGGGACGCCGCCGCCGGGGACTCGGACCTGCTCGTCGTCGACCTGCCGCCGGTGACCGAGGCCCTCGCCCTGCTCGCCCTGCCCGCCCAGCTGCGGCGCTACCTGCGCCGCCTCCTCCCGCCCGAGCGCCAGGCCGCCCGCGCGCTGCGCCCCATGCTCGCCCAGCTCGCCGGCGTACCGATGCCCGCGCAGTGGCTGTACGAGGCGACCGCCCGCTGGGACGCCGAGCTGGCCGCCGTCCAGGACGTCCTCGACGCGCCCGGCACCGCCGTACGGCTCGTCGTCGAGCCGGGGCCCGGCGCCGAGGACGCGCTGAGCACCGCCCGGCTCGGTCTCGCCCTGCAGGGCCTGGCCCTGGAAGGCGTCGTCGCCAACCGGGTGCTGCCCGCCGACTCGCCCGACCCCTGGTTCGCCGGCCTCGCCGCCGAACAGCACCGCCACCTCGCCGCCCTGCGCGAGATCCACCCCGGCCTGCACGAGCTGCCGCACCTCGGGCGCGCCGTGCGCGGCCCCGAGGACCTCGCCCTGCTCGCGGTGAGCGGCCCGGCCGCGCCCGCCGCCCCGCCCGCGTGGACCGTCGAGGACCGGCGCGACGAGGACGGCATGCTCGTCTGGCACATCCCCCTGCCCGGAGCCGTCAAGGACGGCCTCTCGCTCGTCCGCCGGGGAGACGAACTCCTGCTCGGCGCCGGGCCGTTCCGCCGCGCCGTCCCGCTGCCCGCGGTACTGCGCCGCTGCACCGTCACCGGCGCCGGGCTCGTCGAGGGCGACCTGCGGATCCGGTTCACGCCCGACCCCGGCCTGTGGCCGAGGACCGCTCCCTGACCCGGCGCGGGGCGTGTACCGTCGACCGTAGAAGACCTGAGGAGTACGCCATGAGCGATGCGGACGCCTGGTCCGAGGCCTGCGCCGAGGACCTGGAGGCAGAGAAGGCCCGCCGCCGCGCGCGGGCCGGTGAGCAGCCCGGCTCCCCGGCCGAGGAGTTCCGCAAGCTCTTCGAGGCCGTCGCCGACAAGCTCTCCGGCACCCTGGGCGGCCCGCTCGGCGGCTCCCTCGCCGGCGGCCAGGCCGCGGCCACCGTCCAGCAGGTCGTCAACCAGGCGAAGGCCCTCGTCGAGCCCGTCATCGAGCGCAACCCGCAGGTCTTCGACCATCTCGCCGCCGCCGGGAACGAGCTGCTCGCCGCCTACCGCTCCGCCGTCCAGGGCCAGGAGGCCCGCTGGACCCGCGGCGACACCCGCCAGGCCACGGGCGCGGCCGAGCAGGACGAACCCCGGAACGACGGCCGGGACGAACCACGGAACGAACCCGGGGACGGGCGGCGGGGCGACGGCACCGACGGCCCCGAGGACGGGCCCGCCACCGGGCAGCACATCGACCTCGACTGATCCCGGACTGATCAGGAGGACCGTCCTCCTCGGGTACGGTGGGCCGTAGCGGGGCTCGACCGAAAACTGAGGGACACATGGGACTCACCATCGGCGTCGACATCGGCGGCACGAAGATCGCGGCCGGCGTGGTGGACGAGGACGGCAACATCCTCGACACGCACACCGTGCCCACCCCGCCGACCCCCGAGGGCATCGTCGACGCCATCTGCGCCGCGGTCTCCGAGGCGGGCAAGGGGTACCAGATCGAGGCCGTCGGCATCGGAGCCGCGGGCTACGTCGACGACAAGCGCGCCACCGTCCTCTTCGCACCCAACATCGACTGGCGCCACGAGCCGCTGAAGGACAAGGTCGAACAGCGCGTCGGCCTCCCCGTCGTCGTGGAGAACGACGCCAACGCCGCAGCCTGGGGCGAGTACCGCTTCGGCGCCGGCCAGGGCCACGAGGACGTCATCTGCATCACGCTGGGCACCGGTCTCGGCGGCGGCATCATCATCGGCAACAAGCTGCGCCGCGGCCGCTTCGGCGTGGCGGCGGAGTTCGGCCACATCCGCGTCGTCCCCGACGGACTGCTGTGCGGCTGCGGCAGCCAGGGCTGCTGGGAGCAGTACGCCTCCGGGCGCGCCCTCGTCCGGTACGCCAGGCAGCGCGCCGCCGCCACCCCCGAGAACGCGGAGATCCTCCTCGGCCTCGGCGACGGCACCCCCGCCGGCATCGAGGGCAAGCACGTCAGCGAGGCGGCCCGCGCGGGCGACAAGGTGGCCGTCGACTCCTTCCGCGAGCTCGCCCGCTGGGCGGGTGCCGGACTCGCGGACCTGGCGTCGCTGTTCGACCCGTCGGCCTTCATCGTCGGCGGCGGCGTCTCCGACGAGGGCGAGCTGGTCCTCGACCCGATCCGGAAGTCCTTCCGGCGCTGGCTGATCGGCGGCCAGTGGCGTCCCCACGCCCAGGTGCTCGCCGCGCAGCTCGGCAACAAGGCCGGTCTGGTCGGCGCGGCCGACCTCGCCCGCCAGGGCTGAGGCCGGCTCCTCGGGCCGTTCACACCCTGGTGCCCGTCGTGCCCTCTGGGGCGCGGCGGGCACCGTGCTTATGGTGGCTCCATGGCGATGAGCGAGCTGCCCAACTCCCGTACCGAGCCCGATGGTTCCGCCGTGGTACGGATCCTCTGCTACAACGTGCGCTCGATGCGCGACGACGAGGACGCGCTCGCCCGGGTGATCCGGGCCTGCGCCCCCGACCTCGTCCTCGTCCAGGAGGCCCCGCGCTTCTTCCGCTGGCGCAAGCACGCGGCGCGGCTGGCCGCCAAGAGCGAACTCGTCGTGCTGAGCGGCGGAGCCACGGCCGCCGGACCGCTGCTGATGTGCTCGCTGCGGGCCACCGTGGAACGCACCGAGGACATCCTGCTGCCGCTCACCCCGGGGCTGCACCGGCGCGGCCTCGCCACCGCCGTGGTCCGCGTCGGCGGTGCGCGGCTCGGCCTGATCAGCTGCCACCTGAGCCTGCGCGAGGACGAGCGCTACGCGCAGGCGGGGCTGGTCCTCGACCGCGTCGCCGCGCTCGGCACGCCGTACACCGTCGTCGCGGGCGACCTCAACGAGCGCCCCGGCGGCCGGAGCCGGACCCGCCTGGCGAAGGAACTCCAGGACGGCTGGGACATCGCTCCCTGGGGCGCGGAACACACCTGGCCGGTCACGGCCCCCGACCGCCGCATCGACGCGATCCTCGCCACGCCGGGCATCGACTTCCTGGCCTGCGGCGTCCCGACGGACCTCGACCCCCGGGACCTGCGAACGGCGACGGACCACCTGCCGGTGCTGGCGGTGGTCCGTGTCCCTGCCGTCGTTCCCGCTGCCTAGGGGGCATCTGCCCAGGGCTCACACCACGGCGCCGCGGCCCGGGTCGTCGAAGCCGTCGTCGTCCTCGTCGTCGTGCTTCATCCGGGCCACCAGCGTCACGAAGCCGCCCAGGAAGCCGCCCACGCACACGGTGGTGAGCCACCACGTCATGTCCCACTGGAACAGCACGGCCAGGAGCATCAGGACGGGGCCGCCGACCACCGCGAGCCAGGCGAACTTGGTCGTGGTGTCGGCCTCCGGGAGCGGCGGCGGCTCCGGCGGCACGAAGTGGCCCTCGTCCGAGGCCCCGGCCGCCCCGTCGGAATCGTCCGGCTCGGCGAGCGAGTAGTCGCGCGGCCCGCCGCCCAGGCCCACGCCCGGCGCGAAGACCACGGACGAGCCCAGCGCGGGCTTCCCCGGCTCGTCGTCCGGCTTCCCGGACCCGTCGGCCCCGTCGGACCCCGCGCGTCCGTCGGCCGCCCCGGGCGCCTCCGGCTTGCGGAACTTGTCCGGCTTCTCCAAGCCCGCGGACCCGCCGGACGTGCCGTCGGCACCGGAAGCCCCGGCCGCGCCGGAGGTCCCGTCGGCACCGGAAGCTCCGGCCGCGCCGGAGGCCCCGTCGGCACCGGAGGTCCCGGCCGCACCGGCCACAGCGGGCGTGCCGGCCGCGCCGGAAGGTCCGGCCGCGCCGGAAGGTCCGGAGCCGGACCCGGGAGCCCTCTCCTCGCCCTCCCCGCCGTCCTCCTCCGGAGGCTCCGGCAGCGCCAGGTCCTCCACCGGGCGGAACGGGCGCGCGCCCGGAGGATCGGCGGGCTCCTCGCCGTACCCCGCGACGATCGCGGCCCAGGCCGCCTCCTCGTCGATGGGCTGCGGCTCGCGCTCCCCGTCCTGCTGCTCAGCCACCGCTCGCGCTTCCCTTCTCGGCGTTCTCCCCGACCAGCTCCGGGGCGAGCCGGGTCACGAACGCCCAGCTCTCCTCGAAGATCCGCTCCATGTCGTGGTCCAACGTCGCCACGTGGTAGCTCTGTTCCAGCAGGACCTCCCTGACGTCCGTCGACGAGACCCGGCCGAGGATCCGTGCCGAGTCGGCCGGCGGCACCACGTGGTCCTGCGGGCTGTGCAGCAGCACCATCGGCTGCGTGACCTGCGGCAGTTCGCCGTCCACGACCCGGAAGAAGCGCCGCAGCGAGTGCGCCGCGTGCAGCGGCACCCGGTCGTAGCCGACCTCGTCCACGCCGTCCTTCGCGATGTCGCTGGCGATGCCCTTGGTGGACGGCACGAAGTGGCGGATGACCGGCAGCGCGTACGCCGCCAGGCCGTGCACCTTGTTGCCCGGGTTGACGAGCACGATGCCGCTGATCGCGTCGCCGTGCCTCGCCGCGAGCCGCAGCGTGAGGGCGCCGCCCATCGACAGGCCCATGACGAAGACCCGCTCGCAGCGCGCGGTCAGCTCCCGCAGCTCCCGGTCCACCTCCGCGTACCAGTCGTGCCAGGTGGTGAGCTGCATGTCCTGCCAGCGGGTGCCGTGCCCGGGCAGCAGCGGCAGCGACACCGTCAGTCCGCGCCCGGCCAGATACTCGGCCCAGGGGCGCATCGACTGCGGGGAACCGGTGAATCCGTGACAGAGAAGGACGCCGACCTCTCCGCCCTCGTGGCGGTACGGCTCGGCTCCAGGAAGGACCGGCACGGGGTCTCCTGTCGGGTTCGACTCCGGGCCCCGCTCTCGCGGGCGGCCGAAGCGGCTTCGGTAAGGGGAAGGCTTTCACCGTACGCGACCGGACCGACACCGACCAGGGCCGTTCGCACCCCGGGGAGCGGCGTTCCGGCCCGAGCCGCGGCGCCTGCGGCGATCAGGCCGGGCCGGTACGGGATAAGGTCGTCGTGACGGCACACGGAAGGCATGGCGAGTTGATCTACGGCGCAATGAAGTTCTCCCTCGGAGGGTCCCTGAAGCTCGCCTTCAGGCCCTGGGTGGAGGGCCTCGAGAACGTTCCCGCCGAGGGGCCGGCGATCCTCGCGAGCAACCACCTCTCCTTCTCGGACTCCTTCTTCCTGCCGGCCGTCCTCGACCGCAAGGTGACCTTCATCGCCAAGGCCGAGTACTTCACCACGCCCGGCGTGAAGGGGCGGCTGACGGCCGCCTTCTTCAAGGGCGTCGGCCAGCTCCCGGTCGACCGCTCCGGCGCGCGCGGCGCCGGCGAGGCGGCGATCAAGGCCGGCATCGAGGTCATCGAGAAGGGCGGCCTCTTCGGGATCTACCCCGAGGGCACCCGCTCGCCCGACGGCCGGCTCTACCGCGGCAAGCCCGGCGGCCTCGCGCGCGTGGCGCTCGCCACCGGCGCGCCGGTGATCCCGGTCGCGATGATCGACACCGAGAAGATCCAGCCGCCCGGCAAGGTCGTGCCCAAGCTGATGCGCCCGGGCATCCGGATCGGCAAGCCGCTCGACTTCAGCCGCTACCGCGGCATGGAGGGCGACCGCTTCATCCTGCGCTCGGTGACCGACGAGGTCATGTACGAGATCATGAAGCTGTCCGGCCAGGAGTACGTCGACATCTACGCGACGGCCGCCAAGCGGCAGATCGCGGAGGCCGAGAAGGCCGCCAAGGAGGCCGTCAAGGCCGAGATCGCGGCACGGGAAGAGTCCGGCGCCTGACCCCTGGCGGGCGCGGTGGGGGTAGGGAACATGGCCAGACGCGAACGTGTCGTGCGCATGTCGGTCGAGCAGCCGCTGTGGCGCGCGGTCACCGGCTACCGCGTGGGCACCATGGTCTACGCGGTGCTGATCTTCGTCTTCGGACGCGAGCGGTACGAACGGCCCTGGATAGCCGTCGCCTTCCTCGCCGTCCTGTGCGTGTGGACCCTCGCGACCCTCCCCAAGGTGGCGAACGCCGTCGGCTGCACCAAGCGTTTCCTGGTCGCCGACCTGACGGTCGCGCTCACCGGCATCCTCCTCACCCCGCTCGCGGACATCCACGCCCAGTCGACCGACCACCCCACCCTGCCGTCGATCTGGACCGCCGGCACCGCCCTGACCTGGGCACTCAGGGGCGGCTGGCGCTGGGCCGGCCTCGCCTCCACCCTCATCGCCGTCGCCAACATCATCGAGCGCGGCCACCCCGGCCGGGACACCTTCCACAACGTGCTCCTCGTCTGGGTCGCCTCCATCGCCATCGGCTACGTCGTCGAGGTCGCCCGCGCCTCCGAACGCACCCTCGCCCGGGCCCTGGAGATCGAGGCCGCCACCCGCGAACGCGAGCGGCTCGCCCGCGACATCCACGACAGCGTGCTCCAGGTCCTCGCCATGGTGCAGCGGCGCGGCACCGCCCTCGGCGGCGAGGCGGCCGAACTCGGCAGGATGGCCGGCGAACAGGAGGTCGCCCTGCGCACCCTGGTCGCCGGCGGTCTCACCCGTACCTCGCACGTCTCCGAGGACGAGTCCGAGGGCGCCGTCGTCCGGATCGTGGAGGTCCCGGACGCCGAGGACGAGCCCGGCGCCGAGATCGACCTGCGGACCCTGCTCGCGCCGCGCGCCGGGGCCCGGGTCACCCTCGCCGACCCGGGCGCGCCCGTCGTCCTGCCCGCCCCGGCCGCCCGCGAACTGGCCGCCGCCGTCGGCGCCGCCCTCGACAACGTGCGGGTGCACGCGGGAGACGGCGCGCGCGCCTGGATCCTCGTCGAGGACTGGGGCGACGAGGTGATAGTGACCGTCCGGGACGACGGGCCCGGCATCCCCGAGGGCCGGCTCGCGCAGGCCGAGGGGGAGGGCCGGATGGGCGTCGCCCTGTCCATCCGGGGCAGACTGCGTGACCTCGGCGGCACCGCCGAGCTGATCTCGGTCCCCGGACAGGGCACCGAAGTGGAACTGAAGGTCCCGCGCGCGCCGCGGGAACGGCGGGGGAAGGCAGGAGTGAAGTGAGCGAGCAGAACGAGCAGCCGCAGCGGCCGATCAGGGTCATGGTGGTCGACGACCACCCCATGTGGCGGGACGCGGTCGCCCGTGACCTCGGCGAGGCGGGCCTCGACGTCGTCGCCACCGCCGGCGACGGCGAGCAGGCCGTGCGCCGCGCCGCCGCGGCCGACCCGGACGTCCTGGTCCTCGATCTGAACCTGCCGCTCAAGCCCGGCGTCCAGGTCTGCAAGGAGCTGGTCGGCGCCAACCCGCGGCTGCGGGTCCTGGTGCTCTCCGCGAGCGGCGAGCACGCCGACGTCCTGGAGGCCGTCAAGTCCGGCGCCACCGGTTATCTGCTGAAGTCGGCCAGCACCGAGGAGCTCATCGACGCGGTGCGCCGCACCGCCGTCGGCGACCCCGTCTTCACACCCGGCCTGGCCGGCCTGGTCCTCGGCGAGTACCGGCGGCTCGCCTCCGAGCCCGGCCCGGCGGCCGGCGCCGACGAGCCGAAGGCCCCGCAGCTCACCGACCGCGAGACCGAGGTGCTGCGCCTGGTCGCCAAGGGCCTGAGCTACAAGCAGATCGCCGAGCGCCTGGTCATCTCGCACCGCACGGTGCAGAACCACGTCCAGAACACCCTCGGCAAGCTCCAGCTGCACAACCGGGTCGAGCTCGTCCGCTACGCCATCGAGCGCGGCCTCGACGACGCCTGACCCGGGACGCCCGGTCCGCCCGCAAGGTTCACCCTCTTCGCCGTGTCGGTGTGACCCGCGTCACCACTAGCGTGGGCCGCATCCCCCACGTACGGCGAAGGAGTGCGGCCCATGCGCGTCGGTGTGCTGACCGGCGGAGGCGACTGTCCCGGACTCAACGCGGTGATCCGCGCCGTGGTCCGCAAGGGCGTCCAGGAGTACGACTGGAGCTTCACCGGCTTCCGCGACGGCTGGCGCGGGGTCGTCGAGGGCGACACCGAGACCCTCGACGTACGGGCCGTCCGCGGCATCCTGCCGCGCGGCGGCACCGTGCTCGGCTCCTCCCGCACCGACCCGTTCGCCGTCCCCGACGGCGTCCGGCGGCTCCGGGAGAACCTGGCCAAGCACCGCACCGACGCGCTGGTCGCCATCGGCGGCCGCGGCACCCTCGGCATCGCCGCCCGGCTGCACGCCGAGCACGGGCTGCCCGTCGTGGGCGTCCCCAAGACCATCGACAACGACCTCTCCGCGACCGACTGGACCTTCGGCTTCGACACCGCCGTCGGCATCGCCACCGAGGCCATCGACCGCCTGCACACCACCGCCGACTCCCACCGCCGGGTCCTCGTCGTCGAGGTCATGGGCCGGCACACCGGCTGGATCGCCCTGCACGCCGGACTCGCGGGCGGCGCCAACGTCATCCTCGTGCCCGAGCAGCGCTTCGACCTCGACCAGGTCCTCGCCTGGGTCGCCTCCCGCTTCCAGGCCACCTACGCCCCGATCCTCGTCGTCGCCGAGGGCGCCAGGCCCCGGGCGGGCGGACCCGTCACCGGGCCGGTGGGGGAGTGGCTGGCAGCCGAGATCGAGCGGCGCACCGGCAAGGAGGCCCGCACCACAGTCCTCGGCCACGTCCAGCGCGGCGGCAGCCCCAGCGCCTTCGACCGCTGGCTCGCCACCCGCTTCGGACTGCACGCCGTGGACGCCGTACGGGACGGAGCGCACGGCACGATGGTCGCGCTGCGCGGCACCGAGGTGGTCCGGGTCCCGCTGTCCGCCGCCATGGCGCGGCTGAAGACGGTCGACCCGGCGCTGTACGCGGAGGCGGGCGTCTTCTTCGGCTGAGCCGCCCTGCCCGGGCCGGGTCCGGCCCCAGCCCGTATATTCGCCCCGTACCCACAAAATTCCGGCACGTCTTCGGAGGGCCCGTGGAGATCCTGGCGTTCGGCGTACAGAGGGACGAGAAGCCGCTGATCGAGAAGGCCTTCGAGGGACACCACGACGTCCGGTGCCTGGACGTCTTCCTCACCGAGGACACGGCGCCCATCGCCGCCGGCCACGAGGTCGTCTCCACCAGCGTCAACTGCAGCCTCGACCAGCGGGTGCTGCAGAGCCTGGCGGCCGGCGGGACCCGGATGATCGCCCAGCGCTCCACCGGCTTCAACAACATCGACCTCGACGTCGCCGAGCGGCTCGGCCTCACCGTCGCCCGCGTCTCCTCCTACTCGCCGTACTCCGTCGCCGAGTTCGCCTGGACCCTCGCCATGGCCGTCAACCGGCGGATCGTCCGGGCCTCCAACCGGACCCGCGACTTCGACTTCCGGCTCGACGGGCTCATGGGCCGTGACCTGCGCGGCCGTACCGTCGGCGTCCTCGGCACCGGCAGGATCGGCGAGGCCTTCACCCGGATCGCCCACGGCTTCGGCATGAACCTGCTCGGCTGGGACGTCGCCCAGAACCCCGCCTGCCTCGAACTCGGCATGAAGTACGTCGACAAGGAGACGCTCCTCGCCGAGGCCGACCTGGTCAGCCTTCACGTGCCCCTGCTCCCGGCCACCCACCACCTCATCAACGCGGCCGCCCTGGTCGCCATGAAGGACGACGCGATCCTGGTCAACTCCAGCCGCGGCGGCCTCGTCGACACCGACGCCCTGGTGCGCGAACTGCGCGCCGGCCGTTTCACCGGCGTGGGCCTCGACGTGTACGAGGCCGAGGCCGGTCTCTTCTTCCTCGACAAGTCCCTCGCCGGCATCGAGGACGACACCCTCGCCCGCCTGGTGACCTTCCCGAACGTCGTGGTCACCTCCCACCAGGCGTACTACACGGCCGACGCGGTCGGCCAGATCATCGACACCACGGTCCAGAACGTCCGCAACCACCTCGCGCGCGAGCGCGACGCGAACGTCCTGGTACCGAGGGCCTCCTAGACACCCGCCCAGGAGCGCGCGCCGTTCAGACCAGCACGCCCGCGAGCAGCGAGGCGGTCACCGCGGCCCCCTCCGTCGTCAGGACCGACTCCGGGTGGAACTGCACGCCCGCGAACCCGGGGCCGCGCAGCGCGTGCACCTCGTCCGTCGCCGCGTCCCGGCTCACCTCGATCCGGTGCAGGGCCAGTTCCGTCGCCGTCCGCTCGTCGCAGCGCGCGGTGAAGCTGTTGTAGAAGCCGACCGTCCGCTCCTGCCCGAACAGGTCGATCCGCACCTGCGCGCCCTGGAACGGGGTCCGCTTGCGGACGATCTCCAGGCCCAGCTCGGCCGCGATCAGCTCGTGGCCCAGGCACACGCCGAGCAGCCCGTGCCGGTGGCCGCGCAGCAGTTCCGCCGTCAGCCCGCGCAGGAAACGCATCTTCGGATCGGCCGCGTCCTGCGGGTCGCCGGGGCCGGGACCGAGCACCACCGGGCCCTCGTGCCCGAGCGCCAGCTCGCGGAGGCCCGGCTCGTCGTAGCGCAGCACCGACACCTCCAGGCCCGAGGACCGCAGCAGGTGCGCCAGCATCGCGGTGAAGGTGTCCTCCGCGTCGATCACCAGCGCGTGCCCGGACAGCTCCGCGGACCGGACCTGCATCCTCAGCCAGAACGGCGCCAGATCCGCCCGCCGCGCGTCGAGCGCCGCCCGCACCCGCGGGTCCTCGGCGAGTCGCGGCGGCACCGCGCCCTCGTCCCGCGGCCGCCCCTCCCGTACCCCCAGGGCCGCCAGCACGCCCGCCGCCTTGGCGTGGGTCTCGGCCACCTCGCCCGCCGGGTCGGAGTGCCGCACCAGCGTCGCGCCGACGGGCACCCGCAGCGTCCCGTCCGCCGCGATGTCGGCGGTCCGGATGAGGATGGGCGAGTCCAGGGTCTGTCCCCCGTTCTCGTCGGTGCCCAGCAGCGCCAGCGCGCCCGCGTAGTAGCCGCGGCCGACCCCGTCCCGCCCGACAGGCTCATGGCGCTCGATGACCCGGCAGGCGTTCTGCACCGGCGAGCCGGTCACGGTCGCGGCGAACATCGTCTCGCGCAGCACCTCGCGCACGTCGAGCGAGGAGCGTCCGCGCAGCTCGTACTCCGTGTGCGCGAGGTGCGCCATCTCCTTGAGCCGCGGCCCGATCACGACCCCGCCCCGGTCGCCGACCGTGCACATCATCTTGAGCTCCTCGTCGACGACCATCGACAGTTCCTCGGTCTCCTTGCGGTCGGCCAGGAACGCGAGCAGGTCGTCGGGGGTCGGCGCGGCGCCGGCCGGGTAGCGGTAGGTGCCGCTGATCGGGTTCATCACGACCGTGCCGCCCGACATCCGCACGTGCACCTCCGGGCTCGCGCCGACCAGCGTGCGGTCTCCCGTGTGGACGACGAAGGTCCAGTACGCGCCCCGCTCGCCGGTGAGCAGCCGCCGGAACAGGGCGAGCGCGTCGGCCCGCCCGAAGCCGGGGACCTCGCCGGTGAAGGTGCGCCGGATGACGAAGTTGGCGCCCTCGCCGCGCCCGATCTCCTCGTCGATCACGCGCCGCACGATCCGCCCGTACTCCTCGTCGGAGACGTCGAAGCCGCCGCCCTCCACCCGGACGTCGTGGGCGGGGAGCTGTGCGAGGGCGTCGGCGAGCGGCAGCTCGTACGCCTCCTCGGCGACCAGGACCGCGAGCGGGGTGCCGTCGTCGCGGACGTCGAAGCCGCGCTCGCGGATCTGCCGGAACGGCACCAGGGCCAGCGTGGGCAGGTCCCGCACGGGCAGCTCGGCCAATCGCCCGGCCTCGTGCACCGGGCCGGTCAGCACCTCGACGGTGTCGTGGTCGCGGCCGGGGGTGCGGCGGCGCAGCAGGGCGAAGGGAGGGGCGGAGTCGTCGAGGAGACGGGAGAGGTCCATGAGCGGGTTCCTTCCGGGGGTCCGGGAGCCTGGGGGGCGGGATTCGGAGAGGAACGGCCTGTGGATACGACGAAGGCCGCCCCTCGGGCGGCCTTCGCGTGCGTTCGGTGTACGCGCAGTCAGTGGGCCGCCGGATGAGCGGTCCACCACCAGTTCTGGGTCGTCTGCGCGAACATGCCCGCACTCTAACCCACGGTCGGGTCAGATCAGGAGGTTGTAGACGTTCCAGCCGCCGCCGATCTTCACGCGGGTGGCGTACGGGGAGGTGGCGCTGCCGGTGCCCTTGTACAGCCACAGGTAGCCCGAGGTGTCGCGGGCGACGAGGTCGGCCCGGGCGTCACCCGTGACGTCGCCGACGGCGAGCAGCCGGTCGTACAGGTTCCAGCCGCCGCCGATCTTCACGCGGGTGGTGTACGGAGAGGTGGCGCTGCCGGTGCCCTTGTACAGCCACAGGTAGCCCGAGCCGTCGCGGGCGACGAGGTCGGCCCTGCCGTCGCCGGTGATGTCGCCGGTCGGGACCAGCCGGTCGTACAGGTTCCAGCCGCCGCCGATCCTCACCCGGGTGGCGAACGGCGCCGACGGGGTGCCGGTGCCCTTGTACAGCCACAGGTAGCCGGAACCGTCGCGGGCGATCAGATCGGCCCTGCCGTCGCCGGTGACGTCCCGCGCGCCGGAGAGCCGGTTGTAGATGCCCCACCCGGTGCCCACCTTGAGCCGGGCCGCGAACGGCGCCGACGGGTTGCCCGTGCCCCGGTAGTACCAGAGGTAGCCGGAGCCGTCGCGGGCGACCAGGTCCCCGGTGCCGTCGGCCCGCAGTGCGCCCGTCGCGCTGATCACGTCGTACGCGTTCCAGCCGGGGCCGACCCGGTAGCGGGTGAGGAAGGGGCGCGCCGGGTCGCCGCTGCCCTGGTACTGCCAGAGCACGCCGGAGGCGTCACGGGCGAGCACGTCGTGCCGGGTGGTGCCGGGGTCCGGCGCGACGCCCGGCACCTGCTCCACCTGGTCGGCCCGCACCCACGCGAGACGGTGGTTGTAGTGGATCGGGACGTACGTGACCGTGCCGACGACGTTCTTCTGGGCGGAGCCGAACCAGTCGTCGCCCTTCACCTCGACGCCGGCCTTCGCGTACTCGCCCGTGAGGGCGTACTTGGACAGGAAGTCCGGGTCGTCGGTCGGCGCCTGCAGGCCCGCGGCCGTGTAGGCGGCGGTCTCGGGATAGGAGCGGCCGTAGACCCGCACCGTCACCCCGGCCCTGGCCCTCACCCGGGTCGGCGCGGACGTCACCGGCACGGTGTACTGCCCGCCCGGGTTCTGGAACCAGGCCTTCTTCCCGGCGTACCAGACGGCCGTCCAGTCGGTGGTCCGGTCGGCGACCACGTAGGTGGCGCCCGCGCGGACCTTGTTGCCCCAGTTCGACCCCTCCGTCCAGAGCGAGGAGAAGTACGGGTCGGTGAGCGGCGCCGAGCCGGTCGACGGGGCGGAGTACAGGTAGCCGAAGTTGCTCGGCCGGGCCGGGACCGCGCTCCCGTTGTACGTCAGCGGCGGCTGGTTGGCCGTGGTGAACGGCGGGACGACCCGGACGACCTGGCCGGCCGTGAGCAGCCCGCCCGCGCCGCCGGCGCCCGTGGGCGCGCCCATCAGAGCCATGAAGTGGTTCCAGTCCCAGTACGGGCCCGCGTCCCAGTGGGTCCTGCTGCTGTAGCCGTCGAGCTGCATCGGCACCTCGTCGTGCCCGATGACGTGCTCGCGGTCCAGCGGGATGCCGTACTTCCCGGCCAGGAACTTCACCAGGGCGGCGGTCGACGCGTACTGCGACTCGGTGTACCAGCTGCCCGCCTTGATGGCGTAGCCCTCGTGCTCCACGCCGATGGAGTGCATGTTGAGCGTCCAGTTGCCCGCGTGCCACGCCAGGTTGCGGTTCTCCACCATCTGGGTGACCAGGCCGTCGGAGGCGCGGACCAGGTAGTGGGCGCTCGCCTTGACGTCCGGGTTGGTGAGGGTGGCGAGCGAGCCGTCGTAGCCGCCCTCGGTGTCGTGGATCACGATCTGGCGGATGCCGACACTCTGGTTCGGGCGGTCGGCGAGCGTGTAGTTGCGGGTGGTGCCGTCGGAGGCCGTGCGCGAGGGCACGAAGTTGCAGGTGAGGCCGGAGGGGCACTCGGGCGTCGGGACCTGCGCGGTGCTCGCGGAGGTGACGGCGAGCGGCATCCGGGACGGCCTGACGGGCTGTACCGAGGGGTCGGCCGGCAGGACGAGCTGCTCGCCGTCCGAGGTCAGCTCGCTCTCGCCGGTCCTGATCGACTCGAAGACGCGCCGCGCGAAGAGCTCGGCGCCCTTGCGGTCGGGCGACTGGCTGTAGCGCGCGACGGCCGGGTACCAGGCTCCGGGCGCGTCCGGCAGCTCGTCGCCGCCGCCGGCCTGGCGCTGGTACTCCGCGAGCAGCGCCGCGCCGGCCCGGATGCTCTGGGCCGGGTCCTCCTTCACGGACTCCGCCGAACCGTCGATGAGCGCGGCGGCCGCGTCGGCGGTGTGGAGCCGCGGATCACCGGTGTCGACGGCGCGCTTGGGCAGGGCGGCCAGCACCCTGGCCCGGTCGAAGGTCCTCTCGATCTCCGGGCGGCCGCTCTCGTTGAGGTGCGCGAGGCGCTCCTCGTCGTCCTCCGCCTCGATGTCGTCGGGGTCGACGTCGGTCAGCCCCATGACGTTGTACGCGCCGGTCGTGCTGGGCTCGCCGTCGTGCGACTCCCAGCGGGTCTGCCGGTAGGAGACCGCCATCAGCACGCTCTGCGGCACGTCGAACTCGCGGGCCGCGTCGGCGAAGGCCGAGCGGAGCGAGGGTTCGGCGGCGTTCCTGCCGTCGTCGCCGCCGAGTGAGCCCGGGGAGGCGACCGCGAGGGTGCCGATCGTGGCGCCGACGACGACGCCCGCCAGCGTGCCGTACAGCAGTCGCCTCCGCCCGCGGTCCTGGCGGTGTCTCTTGCGGTGTCTGTGGATCACACCCACCCCTCGGTGCAGTTGTCGGAAGGGCCGGAAACTAACAGCGCTGTTCAACGCGCGGGCTCACGGAAGGTGTCGCGCGCGTGTCCGGATGGCGGGTCCGTGTCTCAGCAGCTGGGCAGGGGGACGAGACGGGGCGAAGACCCCGTACTGTTGTCGCGTGACCGTGAACGCTGATACCCACGCCGTCGCCAAGGCGACCTGGCGAGACCTGCCCGCGGCGCAGCAGCCCGAGTACCCCGATGCCGAGGCTCTGCGCGATGTGATCGCGGACCTCGAGTCGTATCCTCCGCTCGTCTTCGCCGGCGAGTGCGACCAGCTGCGCGCCCGGATGGGAGCCGTCGCCCGTGGCGAGGCGTTCCTCCTTCAGGGCGGCGACTGCGCCGAGGCCTTCGACGCCGTGTCCGCCGACCACATCCGGGCCAAGCTCAAGACCCTGCTCCAGATGAGCGCCGTCCTCACGTACGCGGCCTCCGTGCCCGTCGTCAAGGTCGGCCGCATCGCCGGGCAGTACTCCAAGCCGCGCTCGAAGCCCACCGAGACCCGCGACGGCGTGACGCTCCCGACCTACCGGGGCGACTCCGTCAACGGCTTCGACTTCACCGAGGCCGCCCGCGTCCCGGACCCCGAGCGCCTCAAGCGGATGTACAACGCCTCCGCCTCCACGCTCAACCTGGTGCGCGCCTTCACCACGGGTGGCTACGCCGACCTGCGCCAGGTGCACGCCTGGAACCAGGACTTCGTGAAGTCCTCCCCGTCGGGCCAGCGCTACGAGCAGCTGGCGCGCGAGATCGACAACGCGCTGAACTTCATGAAGGCCTGTGGCACCGACCCGGCCGAGTTCCGCGCGGTGGAGTTCTACGCCTCGCACGAGGCGCTGCTCCTCGACTACGAGGGCGCGCTGACGCGTACCGACTCGCGCACCGGCAAGCTGTACGACACCTCCGGCCACATGGTCTGGATCGGTGAGCGGACCCGCCAGCTCGACCACGCCCACATCGAGTTCGCCTCGCAGATCGCGAACCCGATCGGCATCAAGCTCGGCCCGACGACCACCGCCGAAGAGGCGCTGACGTACATCGACCGCCTGGACCCGGACCGTGAGCCCGGCCGGCTGACCTTCATCGTCCGCATGGGCGCCGACAAGGTCCGCGACAAGCTCCCCGAGCTGGTCGAGAAGGTCACCGCCTCGGGCGCGACGGTCGCCTGGGTGACCGACCCGATGCACGGCAACACCTTCGAGGCGGCCTCCGGCCACAAGACCCGCCGCTTCGACGATGTCCTCGACGAGGTCAAGGGCTTCTTCGAGGTCCACAAGGAGCTGGGCACCCACCCGGGCGGCATCCACGTCGAGCTCACCGGTGACGACGTCACCGAGTGCGTGGGCGGCGGCGACGAGATCTTCGTCGACGACCTGCACCAGCGCTACGAGACGGCCTGCGACCCGCGGCTCAACCGCAGCCAGTCGCTGGACCTGGCGTTCCTCGTGGCCGAGATGTACCGCGATCAGTAAGTAGCTTCCTACGACAGTGGGGGGGGGGGGGGTGTTGGTGGTTCCCCCCCCCCTCCCCTGGGGGCCTTTTTTCCCCCCCCCACCCCCCGCCAACTGTATTTGTCTTTTCCCTCCCCCCATCAAAGGGAACCTCCCCACTCCACTCCCCCTTTTCCC
>NZ_JBHXFE010000014.1:81933-91564 GCF_042722475.1 Streptomyces sp. NPDC127092 | reverse complement strand
GAGGGAGGGTGGTGGGTTTGGGTGTTTGGGGGGAAGGGAGGAAAAGAGGGGGGGAGATTCCTCCCAAAGGGGGGGGGGCTCCCTCTCTCTCCCCCCCCCCCCCCACTGTCGTATCGGGGACTTTTGCGCCCCCGGACCGCCGGGTAAGGTTAGGTTAGCCTTATCGATCTCGGCGGGAGGTGAACCGCGTGTACGTCTGCTCATGTTTCGCAGTCACGGAGAAGCAGGTCAAGGAGCATGCGGAAGCCGGCGCCTGCACTCCTCGCCAGATCGCCTCCGCCTGCAAGGCGGGCACCGACTGCGGATCGTGTGTACGACGCATTCAGGCCATTCTCGGACGCGGCAACTGCCCGCGCCGTGAGCTCGTGGACCAGGGCATGCCGGCGCTGACGGCGGAGGTCACCGAGGTGACCGAGACCGCCGGGATCACGGAACTGCGCGAAGCCGCCTAGAGCCCCTCTCGGGCGCCGGCTCCGGGCGCTCGTCCGGGATCAGCTCGGCTGCTCGATGAGGGTGGAGCAGTACAGCGCCTCTCCCAGCTGCTCGATCAGCTCCAGCTGCGTGTCGAGGTAGTCGATGTGGTGCTCCTCGTCCGCCAGGATGTCCTCGAAGAGGTTCGCCGAGGTGATGTCGCCCTTGGCGCGCATGACCTCGATCCCGCGCTTGAGCCGGTCGATCGCCTCCACCTCGACCTGACGGTCGGCCTCGAACATCTCCTTGACCGTCTGGCCCACGCGGACGTGGAAGAGCCGCTGGTAGTTGGGCAGGCCGTCGAGCATGAGGATGCGCTCGGTCAGCTTGTCCGCGTGCTTCATCTCGTCGATGGACTCTTCGCGGGTGTACTTGGCGAGCTTGGTCCAGCCCTTGTTGTCCTGGATGCGGTAGTGCAGCCAGTACTGGTTGATCGCCGTCAGCTCGCCGGTCAGCTGCTCGTTGAGGAACTCGAGGACCTCGGGGTCGCCCTGCATCGCTTCAGGATCCTTCCACGCATGTCGGTGCCGCCACTGGGCAGGATGGCCGCATCCTCGCAGCACGAATGGGTGGCGTCCAGTAAGTACAGGCTTACTGTGGGTTGCCTTAATTGTCAGAATATCCCCAGGGATGTCGAGGCATGGCTGGTCATGACCACCCCTCGCGGTCTGTCACCATGGATGACATGGGTCAGCCGGAGGGCGGAGCACGCCGGGAAACAGGAGTGGCGGTTTCGTCGGATCTGCCGCCGGGGCAGCGGCTCCAGCGCGGCTGGCCGGTGACCCACTACGGCCCCGTTCCCCGGTTCAAGCCGGAGCGCTGGGAGTTCCGGGTCTTCGGGGCGACCGCCGACGGCGACAAGCGCTGCTGGAACCACGAGGAGTTCTCGGCGCTGCCCTTCGCCACCGTCGTGGCGGATCTGCACTGCGTGACGAAATTCAGCATGCTCGGGGCCGAATGGGGTGGTGTGCCCGCCCGTACGCTCCTGGAGCTCGCCCCGCCCGCGCCGAACGTCACCCACGTCATGGTCTGGGCGGAGTACGGCTACAGCGCCAACATGCGGCTCGCCGACTTCGCCTCGGAGCGCACCATCTTCGCCACCCACAAGGACGGCGAACTGCTCACCGCCGAACACGGCTTCCCGCTGCGGCTCGTGGTGCCGCACCTGTACGCCTGGAAGGGCCCCAAGTGGGTCCGGGGCGTGGAGTACATGGCCGCCGACCGGCGTGGCTTCTGGGAGGAGCGCGGGTACCACAACATCGGTGACCCGTGGACGGAGCAGCGCTACTCGTACCAGGAGGAGCCGGGCGACGGCCCTGAGCTCTGACGTCCTCGCGGCCGTCAGCGGTGGTACCGGCCGTCAGTGGTGGTACTGGTGGACGACGGCGTGGCCCTTGCCGCGGCCGATCATCCACTTGTTGACCGGCGTGGTGATCACGAAGGCGGCGGCCAGCGCGATGGCGAGCACGATCCAGAACAGCGGCTCGGAGAGGTGGGCGTCCATGGCGCCGGGCCACAGGGCGATCACGCCGTTGTCGATGATCTCCATGACCGCGATGGACAGCGTGTCGGCGGCGAGCGCGACCTTGAACGCGGTCTTGAAGTCGACGCCGGCCTTCAGGATGCCGCGCAGGGTGAGCGCGTAACCGAAGAAGAACGCCAGGATGATCGCGAGCACCATCGTCGGCAGGTTCCCCCAGCCGAACGCGGTGCCGATGACCATGCCGAGCACCTCGCCGATGGCGCAGCCGGTGAGGCAGTGGAGGGTGGCCTGGGCGGCCGTCGACCAGGACACCTTGCCGTGCCCGTGGTGGTGCTGGTGCTGCTCGTGGCCCTCGTGGGTGGCGTGCTGCTGGTGTGCGGCGTGGTCCTCGTGAGCGGCGTGGTGTTCGTGGGTCTGGTGCTGCTCGTGGTGGGCGTGCGCTTCGTGCTGCATGAGTGCCCCCAAGTTCGGGTAGCGGTTCCTCCGTACTCAGGAACCGTATACCCCCCTAGGGTATTCCTCAACGGGAATTCAGATCCGCAGCTTCTTCAGCAGCTCCACGTCCGCCTTGTGCCCCTGCGGTCCGCCGGGAGTCTCGATGACCAACGGCACGCCGTCGGTCGCGGGGTGGCCCAGCAGGTTCCGGAACGCGTCCTGGCCGATGTGACCGGCCCCGATGTTGGCGTGCCGGTCCTTGTGCGCCCCCACGACGTCCTGGGAGTCGTTGGCGTGGATCAGCTTCAGCCGGCCCTCGCCGACCACCCCCACCAGCTCGTCGAGCGTGCGGGCCGCGCCGTCGGGACCGGTCAGGTCGTGCCCCGCGGCGAAGACGTGACAGGTGTCGAGGCAGATTCCCAGCTTCGGGTGGTGGTCGAGGGCGTCGAAGTACGGCCCGAAGTCCTCCGCCGTCGAGCAGAGCGAGAAGCCCTGCCCGGCCGTCGACTCGATGAGCAGGTCCGGGTCGTCCTCGTGCGTCAGCTCGTCGAGCAGCGGCAGCATCCGCTCCCGCACCTGCGCCAGGGCCTCGGCGCGCGGCCGGCCCCCGGTCGCCGAGCCGGTGTGCACGACCACGCCCCGGGCGCCGATCTGCCGCGCGCGGCGCAGTGAGTGCCGCAGCGAGTCCACCGACCTCTCCACGGTGGCCTCGGTGTGCGAGCCGAAGTTGATCAGGTACGGGGCGTGGACCCAGGCCGACAGGCCCTCGGCCGCGCAGCCGGCCCGGAACAGCTCGTCCTGGGCCGGGTTGCCGGCCGGGGTGGCCCAGCCGCGCGGGTTGGCGACGAAGACCTGCACCGTCTCGGCGCCGAGCTCCCGGGCGTACCCGAGACCGACCGTGGCGAGACCGCCGGCCACGGGGACATGGCCGCCGACGGGGTTGCGCATGAGTTCCTACAGTCCCTTGATCGTGATGGCGATGGTGGAGCCCTCGGCGGCCGTGGAGCCGCCCTCGACGGACTGGCCCGTGACCGTGTCGCCGAGGAACGGGAAGGTCTTCTCGACCTTCACCTCGAAGCCGGCGTCCTCCAGCTCGGTGCGGGCCTCGTCGGCCGACATGCCGACCACGTCCGGGACCTCGACCATCTTCGGTCCCTTGGAGACGGTCAGCGTGACCGTGTCGCCCTTCGCCGCCCGGCTGCCCTCGGCGAGGGACTGCGCGGCGACGGAACCGGCCTCCTCGGGCGAGTTGATCTTCTCCGGCGCGACGACGACCTTCAGACCGGCTTCCTGGAGCGTGGCGGTGGCGTCCTCGACCGACTCGCCGGTGACGGCGGGCACGTCGATCGGCGTGCCCTTGCTGACCACGAGCGCGACGGCCGAGTCGGGGCTGCGCTCGGTGCCCGGCTCGGGGTCGGAGCCGATCACGGCGCCCTGCGCGACCGAGTCGCTGAACTCGTACGTGATGACGCCGGTCGCCAGGCCCTCCTCGGCCAGGGTCTTCCTGGCCTCGGCGAGCGGCGTCCCCTTGAGGTTCGGGACCTTCACGATCCGCGGGCCGCGGGACAGCGTGAGCGTCACCGTGCCGTTGCCGCGGATGCGCTCGCCGGGCGCCGGGTCGACGGCCATGACGGTGCCGCGCTCGTACACGTCGCTGAACGCCCGCTCGGTCGTCCCCACGTCGAGCCCGGCGTCCGCCAGGCGCTTCGTGGCCTGCGCCTCGGTCTGGCCGAGGACGGCGGGGACGCGCGTGAACTGGCCGGAGTTGATGTACCAGACGCCGGTCCCGATGCCGAGGGCGAGCAGGACGGCGGCGACGACGAGGAGCGGCCCGCGCGGGCGGCGCCTCGGAGCGGGCGCCGCCGTCGCCGTCGCCGCCTCGGCGGCGGCCGGCGGCAGCACGCTGGTGTGCTCCACCGGGAGCGGCTGGACGCGCGGGATGACGGAGGTCCGGTCCTCGGCGCCGCCGCCCTCCGGCTCCGCCTGGGCGCGGGCCTGCGGGGGCACGGCGTCGAGCTGCTCGTCGCCGAGCGCGGCGCGGGCCTCCCGGGTCCGGGCGAGCAGGTCCACCGCGTCGTACGGCCGCAGGTCGGGATTGCGCGCCGTGGCGCTCGCCACCAGCTCGTCCAGCTCCACGGCGAGGCCGGGGACGGCGGCGGAGGGCGCGGGCACGTCGGTGTTCAGGTGCTGGTAGAGCACCTGGGCCGGGGTGTCGCCGGAGTGCGGCTTGCCGCCGGTCAGCATCTCGTACAGGACCACACCGCACGCGTACACGTCGGCACGGGTGTCGGCGGTGCCGTGCTCGATCTGCTCCGGCGCAAGGTACGAGACGGTGCCGAGGACCGAGCCGGTGGTGTCGGTGTTCGAGCCCACGGCCCGGACCAGCCCGAAGTCGGCGACCTTCACCCGGCCGTCGTCCCCTATCAGGACGTTCTCCGGCTTCATGTCCCGGTGCACGAACCCGGCCCGGTGCGCGGCGCCGAGCGCGGCGAGCACCGGCTCCAGGACGTCGAGCGCGGCCCGCGGCCGGAGGGCTCCGCGCTCGCGCAGGACGTCGCGGAGGGTGCAGCCGGCGACGTACTCCATCGCGAGGTAGACGTACGCGCCGTCCGCGCCCTGGTCGAAGACGCCGACGACGTTGGGGTGCGAGAGGCGCGCGACGGACTTGGCCTCGCGCATGAACCGCTCCACGAACGCGGCGTCCGTGGCGAGGTCCGGATGCATCACCTTGAGCGCGAGCACCCGGTCGAGCCGGGTGTCCACGGCCCGGTAGACCGTGGCCATCCCGCCGACGGCGACACGCGCGTCGACGCGGTAGCGGCCGTCGAGCAGCCGCCCGACGAGGGGGTCCTGAAGGGTCGTGTCCACGGCGTCGAGTCTACGAGGGCCCCGGACCCGCCCCGGCCCCCGCGCCCGTACTGCAGCGCAGCTGTGACGAGGGGGCCGGGCGCGGGGGAGCCGGGGCGGGACCAGGCCCGTACCGGTCGGTCCTAGAAGGCGGGGCGCTCCGGGTCCAGGTGGGCGCGGCCGGCGTGCGGGGAGGACGGTTCGGCGAAGTGGCGGCGCGGGATGCGGCCCGCGCGGTGGGCCAGGCGGCCCGCCTCGACCGCGTGGCGCATCGCCTCGGCCATCAGGACGGGCTCCTGCGCGCGCGTGACCGCGGACGCCAGCATCACCGCCGCGCAGCCCAGCTCCATGGCCTGCGCCGCGTCCGATGCCGTCCCCGCCCCCGCGTCGAGGATCACCGGAACGCCCGCCCGGTCCACGATCAGCTCGAAGTTGTGCGGGTTGCGGATGCCGAGGCCGGAGCCGATCGGCGAGCCCAGCGGCATGATCGCCGCGCAGCCGACGTCCTCCAGCTTCCGCGCGAGGACCGGGTCGTCGTTGGTGTACGGCAGCACGACGAAACCGTCGTCCACGAGCGTCTCGGCGGCGGCGAGCAGCTCCTCGCCGTCCGGCAGCAGGGTCCGCTCGTCGGCGATGACCTCCAGCTTGATCCAGTCGGTGCCCAGCGCCTCCCGCGCGAGCCGGGCGGTGAGCACGGCCTCGCCGGCCGTGAAGCAGCCCGCCGTGTTCGGCAGCACCTGGATGCCGAGCCGCTCCAGGACCGACAGGACCGAGCCCCGGACCGTCGGGTCGAGACGGCGCATCGCGACCGTCGTCAGCTCCGTGCCGCTCGCGACGAGCGAGCGCTCCAGGACCTCGAGGCTGGGCGCCCCGCCCGTACCCATGATCAGCCGGGACGAGAACTCCGTACCGCCCATCAGGAACACGTCGTCGGACATCGCGCTCAGCCTCCCTGCACCGCGGTCAGGACCTCGACCCGGTCGCCGTCGCCGAGCAGGGTCGCGGCCCACTGGCTGCGCGGGACCACGGTCTCGTTCACGGCGGCGGCCACTCCGGAGGGGGCCGTGGTGAGGGTGGCGACGAGGGCGTCGAGGGAGAGCGGGCCGTCCAGGGCCCGGGACTCCCCGTTCACGGAGAGGGACAGGGGCGCGTTCATGCGTGCTCCAGGTGGGCGGAGGAGAAGCGGCGGGCGGTGAAGGGGCGTGCCTCGTCCGGCAGCGTGCCGGTGGTCAGCGCCTCCGCCATGACGTCGCCGGTGACCGGGGTGAGCAGCACCCCGTTGCGGTAGTGGCCGGTGGCCAGGTGCAGCCCGGGCAGGGCGCTGGGGCCGAGCAGCGGCGCGTTGTCGGGCGAGCCGGGCCGCAGCCCGGCGCGGGTCTCGGTGAGGGGCAGCTCGGTGATGCCCGGGACCAGCTCGTGCGCGTCGCGCAGCAGCTCGTACACCCCGCCGGCGGTGACGGTGGTGTCCCAGCCGAGCTCCTCGCTGGTGGCGCCGACGACCAGCTCGCCGTTCTCGCGCGGCACGAGGTAGACGTGGCTGCCGCGGACGACCGCCCGGACCGTCCGGGACAGGAACGGCGCGTACGCGGGCGGCACCCGCAGCCGCAGCACCTGCCCCTTCACGGGCCGCACGGGCGGCAGGACCCTCTCCGGCACGCCGGCGAGCCGCCCGCTCATGCTGCCGGCGGCGAGGACCACCTGCTCCGCGGCCGGCTCGGTGCCGTCCGCGAGCACCGCGCCCGCCGCCCGGTCGCCCGCCACGGTGAGCCGCTCCGCGTGCGAGCGGTGGAAGACCACCCCGGCCCGCTCGCACGCCACCACGAGGGCGTCGGCGAGCCGCCGCGGGTCGACCTGGTGGTCGCCGTCCACCCGCAGGCCGCCCCGCACGCCCGGCGCCAGCATCGGTTCCAGGCGGCGGCACTCGCGGCCGCTCAGCCACTCGGACGCGAGCCCGCAGCGGGTCTGCAGCGCGTGGAGTTCGCGCAGGTGGGCCCGGTCGTCGGCGTCGAGCGCGACGGCGAGCGTGCCGCAGGCGCGGTAGCCGACGTCCATGCCGCCGGTCGCCTCGGCGAGCTCGGCGACGAAGTCGGGATAACGGCGGGCGGAGGCCAGGTTGAGGCCGAGCAGGGTCTCCTCGCCGTAGTGGAGTTCGGTGACGGCGGCGAGCATGCCCGCCGCCACCCGGGCGGCCCCGCCGCCCGGCTCGGGGTCGGCCACGGCGGTGCGCAGCCCGCGCTGCGCGGCGCGCCAGGCCGTGACCAGGCCGATGATGCCGCCCCCGACGACGAGAACGTCCGAGGTACTGCGTGTACGCGACATGGGCGTCCAGCCCCTCCCTTCGCCGGCATGACCCGGATCAGGTTCGTACGGTCGGAGGCCGGCCAGCCTCCCTCTCAGCCCGGTCCGTCCGGGCTCCCGCGAGTGCTTTACGGCGGCCAGACTAACCGCCGGGACCCGACCGCCGCAGGACCCCTCCCTTCCTGACGTCCCGTCAGGTGAATAGAGTGGCCGGGTGAGCGAGCAGAGCGAGCAGCAGCAGGCCGGGGACCCGTCGCAGCAGCGGTCACCCGACCGGACCGAACGGCACGTCGTGATCGCCGGCGCCGGGATGGCGGGCGTCCAGACCGCGGTCGCCCTGCGCGAGCAGGGCTTCACCGGCCCCGTCACCCTCGTCGGCGCCGAACCCCACCAGCCCTACGACCGGCCCCCGCTGTCCAAGGCGGTGCTGCTCGGCAACGCCGAGGGCTCCGCCTTCGACGTCGACTTCGCCGCCCTCGACGTCGACCTCCGCCTCGGCGTCGAGGTCACCGGCCTGCGCGCCGCCGACCACGAGGTCGACACCGAGGCCGGCCCCGTCCCCTACGACGTCCTCGTCGTCGCCACCGGCGCCCACCCGCTCACCCTGCCCGGCTCCGAAGGCGTCCCCGGCGTCCACCTGCTGCGCACCCTCGACGACGCCGCCCGGCTCAGGCCCGTCCTGGAGCGCCGCCACGACATCGTCGTCGTCGGCGCCGGCTGGATCGGCGCCGAGTTCACCACCGCCGCCCGGCAGGCCGGCTGCGCCGTCACCGTCGTCGAGGCCGCCGGCCGCCCGCTCGCCGGAGCGCTGCCGGCCGAGGTCACCGCGCCCATGGCCGCCTGGTACGCCGAGAGCGGCGCCGAACTCCGGCTGCACGCGCGCGTGGAGCACGTCGAGAAGGGCCGGGTCGTCCTCACCGCCGACTCCGACGACTTCGGCGCCACCGGCGAGACCCTCGAACTGCCCGCCGACGCCGTCGTCGTCGGCATCGGCGCCCGCCCCGCCACCGGCTGGCTCGAAGGGTCCGGCGCCGCCCTCGACCCCAGCGGCGCGCTCACCGCCGACGACCACCTGCGCACCTCGCTGCCCGACGTGTACGCCGTCGGCGACTGCGCCTCCTTCCCGTCCGCCCGTTACGGCGAACGGCTCCTCGTCCACCACTGGGACAACGCCCTCCAGGGCCCCCGGACCGTCGCCGCCGGGATCGTCGGCGAGGCACCCGAGCCGTACGACCCGGTGCCCTACTTCTGGTCCGAGCAGTTCGGCCGCTTCGTCCAGTACGCCGGACACCACGGCGCCGCCGACACCCTGCTGTGGCGCGGCGACCCGGCCGACGAGACCTGGACGGTCCTGTGGCTGCGCGACGAGACCCCGGTCGCCCTGCTCGCCGTCGGCCGGCCGCGCGACCTGGCCCAGGGCCGCAGGCTGATCGAGCACGGCACTCCCGTCGACCCGGCGCGGGCCGCCGACCCCTCCGTACCTCTGAAGGCGGCAGTCCGGTAGGGCCCGACTACCGACTGTCAGTCCAAGATGGCAGGCTTGTCCCGTGACCGAGATTGACGCAAAGATCGATGCTCTCGTCCCCGCCTGGCTCTACCTGCCCGACATCGCCGAGATGCTCGACGTCGAGGTGACGCGCGTGCGGCAGCTGGTCAAGGAGGGCCAGCTCATCGCCGTGCGCCGCGAAGTGCGCCCCGGCGAGAAGATCCTCCAGGTGCCGGCCGCCTTCATCCAGGACGGCAAGGTCGTCAAGGGCCTCTCCGGCACCCTGACGCTCCTGAGGGACGACGGCTTCAGCGACGAAGAGATGCTGGAGTGGCTCTTCACTCCGGACCCGACCCTGCCGGGCACGCCCGCGCAGGCCCTCGGCGAGAACCGCGGCACGGAGGTGAAGCGCCGCGCCCAGGCGCTCGCCGTCTGACGGCAGCCGCCGTCCGACGTACGCTCGCCGAGCCGCACCGAAGACACCACCAGCGGTGCCGCGGGGGGGGGCGAAGCTCCCCCGGGGGCCCGCAACCGAAACCCCCCCCCAGGGGGGAAACACACCCCCCCCCCCCCCCCCACCCTTCCCCCCCCCCCCCCCCCCCCTTCCCCCC
>NZ_JBHXFE010000014.1:52938-81923 GCF_042722475.1 Streptomyces sp. NPDC127092 | reverse complement strand
GGCAGCCGCCGTCCGAGGTACGCTCGCAAAGCGACACCGAAAACACCACCAGGGGTGCCGCGCCGCCGGCAGACTCCGGCCGGCGGCCCGGCACCGGCACCACCCGACGGGGGGACCCACATGCCCACGCCTCGCGCGCAGCTCGCCAACGCCCTGCTCTACCTGTGCACCGACGCCCGGAAGCGCCAGGGCGACCTGCCCGCCTTCCTCGACGCCGTGCTCTCCTCCGGCGTCGACATCGTGCAGCTCCGCGACAAGGGCATGGAGGCCGGCGAGGAGCTGGAGCACCTCGCCGTGTTCGCCGAGGCCTGCCGCCGCCACGGCAAGCTCCTCGCCGTCAACGACCGGGCCGACGTCGCCCACGCCATCGGCTCCGACGTGCTCCACCTCGGCCAGGGCGACCTGCCCGTGCCCGCGGCCCGGGCGATCCTCGGCGACGAGGTGCTGATCGGCCGTTCCTGCCACGCCGAGGAAGAGGTGGCCGCGGCCGCCGCCGAGCCCGGCGTGGACTACTTCTGCACCGGCCCCTGCTGGCCGACCCCGACCAAGCCCGGGCGGTACGCGCCGGGCCTCGACCTCGTGCGGTACGCGGCCGGCCTGGCCCAGGACCGGCCCTGGTTCGCCATCGGCGGCATCGACGAGACGAATCTGGACGAGGTCCTCGACGCGGGCGCCCGGCGGATCGTCGTGGTCCGCGCGATCACCGAGGCCGACGACCCCGCCGCCGCCACGGCCTCCCTCGCCAAGCGGGTCCGCGAGCGCCTGGCCTGAAGCCCCGCCGTCCACATCGTGGTCACGCGGCCCGGGTGACCTGTGCGCGGTGTCCTGAAACGTGTCCACAACGCGGACTCGACTTCACTCGCTCCTGGACCCCGTCTAACCTGCCCGTATGGCCCTTGGTACCGCTTCCGTCCGTTCGGACCGTGCACGCACGGTCCGCGACATCCTCGCCTCCGGTGGCACCTCGTACTCCTTCGAGTTCTTCGCCCCCCGGAGCGAGAAGAGCGAGCAGAGCCTCTGGAACGCCATGCGCCGGATCGAAGCGGTCGCCCCCAGCTTCGTCTCCGTCACCTACGGCGCCGGTGGCTCCACCCGCGGCGGCACGGTCAAGGCCACCCAGAAGATCGCCTCCGACACCACCCTCACCCCGGTCGCCCACCTCACGGCCGTCGACCACTCGATCGCCGAGCTCCGCAACATCCTCGGCCAGTACGCCGACGCGGGCATCCGGAACATGCTCGCCGTGCGCGGCGACCCGCCGGGCGACCCGCTCGGCGAGTGGGTCGCCCATCCGGAGGGCGTCCACTACGCCGCCGACCTCGTCCGGCTGATCAAGGAGTCGGGCGACTTCTGCGTCGGCGTCGCCGCCTTCCCGGAGATGCACCCGCGCTCCACGGACTGGGACACCGACGTCCGCCACTTCGTGGACAAGTGCAAGGCCGGCGCCGACTACGCCATCACCCAGATGTTCTTCGACCCGGAGGCCTATCTGCGGCTGCGGGACAGCGTGCAGAAGGCCGGCTGCGAGACGCCGATCATCCCCGAGGTGATGCCCGTGGTGAGCGTCAGGACCCTGGAACGGCTGCCCGTCCTGAGCAACGCCCTCTTCCCGCAGAATGTGAAAGAACGCATCCTCGCGGTCAAGGACGATCCGGCCGCTGTACGCTCCATGGGCATCGAGTTCGCGACGGAGTTCTGCGCGCGGCTGCTGTCCGAGGGTGTCCCCGGGCTGCACTTCATCACGCTGAACAACTCCAGGGCGACGCTCGAGATCTACGAGAATCTCGGACTGCACCAGCAGTCGTGACCGGTCGTACCCGCCCCTACCCGCGGCGGAGGCCGTAGGAGAGGGGCGGGCATGTGGTGGACGGTCCTCTACATCGCATTCGGTGTCGTGGCGCTGTGGCTGCTGGGTGAGGTGCTGCTGCAGTACAAGGCGCGGCTGCGCTGGCGGCTGCTCGCCTTCGGCGGCTTCCTCAGCGTCGTCCTCGGCGTACTGCTGCCCTCCGTTCTGGTGATCATCGCCGGTGCGATCGCCTTCGCCGTCGGCCAGACCTACGTCACCCTGTCCTTCCGGCGCGGCTTCTCCACCGGCTGGGCCCTGGGCGGCAGCCCGGGCGCGAGCCGCCGCCGCAGGTCCGGTCCCGCCGCGAAGGAGGGGCCGACCCTGGAGGTCAGCGACCTCGCGTACGAGCCGGTGGACCGGGCCGCGGACCCGGACGGCTTCGCCGCCGACGGGACCACCGCCGTCTACGAGCCCGAGCCGATGCCCGAGGACACCGGCCAGTACGCGGTTTACGGCACCACCTACGACCAGCAGCAGCACCAGCAGCCGCAGTACGCCGACCCGTACGCCGCCGGTTACGAGCAGCAGCCCGCGTACGACTACGGCACCGGCGGCCAGCAGCAGTACGCGGCCTACTCCGACCCGTACATCGGCCAGCAGTCGTACACCGACGCCGGCCAGCAGTACGGCGCGTACCCGCAGCAGCCGTACGCCGACCCGTACGCCCCCTCGTACGCCTACGACACCCCGCCCGGCGGCGTGTGGGTGCCGCAGCAGCGCGACACCGAGCACCAGGAACAGCAGCAGTATGGCTACGGCGACGACCAGCACTACCGCTACTGACGGGACGTCACTGCGAGCCGCGGAAGTCCGCGCCCTCCACGATCAGCCCGGCGACCAGCGCACCCGACATCCCGGCGTGCGCCAGCCCGCCGCCGGGGTGGGACCAGCCTCCGGCGAAGTACAGGCCGGGGAGCAGGGAGACGTTGCCCGCCGGGAGGTACCGCCCGCTCGCACCCGCCAGGGCGGGCCCGGGCACCTCGGCGACGCCGGTCTCGCGGAGCGTGTGCTCCGGCGTGCGCACCTCCTGCCAGAGCAGCCGCTCGCGGAGCCGAGGCACGGCCGCCTCGGCCTGCCGCACCATCCGCTCGGCCACCGCGGCCCAGTCCTGCCCGGCCCCGGTGCGGACGGTCGCCGTGACCGTCACCGACTCGTGGGCGTCGTCGGGCCGCAGCTCCGGGTCGTCCGGCCGCAGGACGGTGACCGTCGGCAGGCCGGCGGAGGCGTGCACGACCGTGCGGTGCACGGCGCCGGACTCCCGGGCCCCGCGCAGGGCCAGACAGACCGTCACGCGGCCGGTCGCGTCCGGGCGGAACGGCCGGAGCTCCGCGCCGTCCGGCGGGAGCATCCGGTCCTCGTCGTGGTGCAGGGGCACCGGTGCCCCCGACACGACGTGGTCGGCCTCCACCGTGTCCCCGTCGGCCAGCCGGATCCCGCGGGCCTTCCCGTCCTTCTCCAGGACCTCCGCCACATGCGCGTCGAAGACGAACTCCACCCGCCGCTGCACGCACCGCTCGTACACCGCGTCCGCCAGCGCCCGCATGCCGCCGGCCACGTACCAGCTGCCGAAGGTCTGCTCCATGTACGGCAGCACGGCCGCCGCGGCCGGCGCGGTCGCCGGGTCGAAGCCGTAGCCCCACGCGTACGAGTCGAGGAGCGCGGCGAGCCGGGGGTCGCGCAGCTCGCGGGTGCCGACCTGGGCGAGCGTGGTCGTCGGGCGGCGCAGCAGGCCCGCCTTGGGCGCCGGGTAGGGCTCGCGGCCCAGCGGCGTCGGATCGGCCGGCCGCGGCTCCTCCAGGAGCGGCCGGCGGGTGCGGTCCCAGGCCTCGCGGGCCCGCACGAGGAAGTCGCCCCACCGCTCGCCCGCGCCCGCGCCGAGCGCCGCGTCCAGGGCCGAGACGGTCCCGGCACGCGAGGCGTTGGGCAGGTCGACGCGGGTCCCGTCGGCGTAGACGTGACGGCTCGCCGGATCGACCTGGCGGAGCGTCACGCACTCCTCGAGCGGCTGCCTGCCGGTCTTGACGAACAGGTCGCGGTAGACCGCGGGCAGGTGCAGCAGACCGGGGCCGGTGTCGAAGCCGAAGCCGTCGCGCGTGAAGCGGCGGACGCCGCCGCCGTACGTCTCGCCGCTCTCGTACACCGTCACGCGGTGGCCCGCCACGGCCAGCCGTGCGGCTGCCGCCATGGCGCCGAGCCCCGCGCCGATCACCACAATCCGTGCCATGTCAGGGACTCTAGCCGCCCCCGCCGACAGCCCGGTCGGCCAGGCGCTTCTCCTCCCGCCGCTGCGCCCTGCGCCGCCGGAAGCGGCGGATGTGGTGGGCGAGGAAGGCGAGTATCACCAGGCCGAGGAGGAGCAGCACGGCCGCGATGACCGCCGCCGCGACGGGATGGAATATCGCGAACGTGATGAGGCCGGCGACAGCGAGGTCCTCGGCCGTGGACACCGCGATGTTGGAGAAGGGCTCCGGCGAGGTGTTGATCGCCATCCGGGTCCCGGCCTTGACGAAGTGGCTCATCAGGGCCGTGGAACCGCCGACCGCGCCCGCCGCGAGCTCGGGCAGCGAACCGGACTGCCCGGCGAGCAGCGCCGCCACCACCGCGCCGCTGACGGGCCGGATCACCGTGTGGACCGAGTCCCACACGGAGTCGACGTACGGGATCTTGTCCGCGACCGCCTCGCACAGGAACAGCACGCCGGCGGCGATCAGGACGTCGGGCCGTTGCAGTGCCTCGGGCACCTCGTCGCTGAGGCCGGTGGCGCCGAAGACACCGAGCAGCAGGACCACCGCGTACGCGTTGATCCCGCTCGCCCAGCCGCTCGTGAAGACCAGGGGGAGTACGGACACGTCCGCGATCGTAGCCAGCTCTGAGTACCCGTACCTAGAGGGCGAGATGAGTAGGGATGCGGATGGGCCGTGACCTGCGCGGAAGGGAGAGTGGACCGCACGGAAGGGGCGCGGCTCCGGGACCGCCGGCACGGGGCGGCGGAACGGGGTCGCGCACCTGCCGGCACGGGGGAACGGGGGTTGCTCTCCGGGGGCGCACGGAAGTGCGAGGGGAGCGCGACACAGCGCCGGTCCGGCGAGGCTCGGGGGGATCGAGCCTCGCCGGACCGGCGCCTTTTCCGTCCGGTGCGCCTGGGGCCCGTCCGGCGGGACAGGCCCTAGCAGCCGCTCACGCGCCCGTGCAGCAGACGCGAGAGCGCGGCATGCACGTCGTCCAGGGAGCGCTCGCTCTGGAAGGCCTGCCAGTCCAGCGCGGCCACCAGGACCATGCCGACCAGTGCGGCCGCCGTCAGCTGGACGTCGATCTCCTCGCTCAGCTCGCCGGCCGCCACACCCTCCCGCAGCACGTCCTCGACCACCGCGACGGCCTCCTGACGGACCACCAGGAGGGTGGAGTTCCAGGCCCGTCCGGTGCGCCACAGCTCGGCCACGTACAGCTGGGTGAAGGCCGGGTAGCGCTGGATGAAGACGAGGCCCGCCCTGATCATCGCGTCCAGCGCCTCGACCCGGCTGCCGCCGCGTCCGGCGGTCTCCTCCGCCGCGGCCCTCAGCGAGGCGGCGAGGAGCGAGACGCCGTGCCGCAGCAGCTCCTCGAAGAGCTCGGTCTTGCTCTTGAAGTTGTAGTAGACCGTGCCCTTGGCCACCCCCGCCCGCTCGGCGATCTCGTCGACCGTGGTCGCCGAGAAGCCCTGCTCGGCGATCAGGGTGACGGCCGCTTCGTAGAGCTTGGCGCGGGTGGCCTGCCGTCTGGTGCTGCTGCTGTCCATGGCTCGATTCTCACAGGTCCGCCGGAGGGTACCGGCCTAGAGCGACAGTTCGGGGTGGAGCCGGTCCAGGCTCCACACCTGCTTGCGGCGGGCGGAGACCGCGGTCAGCGCGAGCGCGCCCACCGTGAAGGCGGTGAGGACCGCGACCGCCTGCCAGACCGGCCCGATGCCGCCGCCCGTGATGAGCCGGCGCAGCGCCTCGACGACGTACGTCATCGGCAGGTACGGGTGGATCGCGTTGAAGAAGCCCGGGCTGGTCTGGACGGGGTAGGTGCCGCCCGCCGAGGTCAGCTGGAGCATCAGGACCGCGAGCACCAGGATCCGTCCGGCCGCGCCGAAGCGGGCGTTGAGCCACTGGATGATGGCGGCGAAGCAGCAGGTCACCAGGGCGAGGAAGCCGACCGTGCCGGCGGCCCTGGCCATCTGCAGACCGAGGCCCCAGTGGAGCACGGACATCAGCGCGCCCACCTGAAGGACGCCGATCGCGGCGACCGGCAGCCAGCCCGCGAGCGCGATCCGCCACGCGGAGGCGCCGGCGGCGAGGGCACGCCGGTTGAGCGGCTGGATGATCATGTACGCGACCATCGCGCCGACCCAGAGGGAGAGCGGGATGAAGTACGGGGCGAAACCGGTGCCGTAGTTGGGCGCCTTGTGCATCGACTGGGCGGCGAGCTTGACCGGGTCGGCCATCACCTCGGTGCGGCGGTCGCGGTCCTGCTTGTCGTAGTCGGGGATCTTCTTCACGCCGTCGCTGAGCCCGGTGGCGAGCTCGCCCGAGCCGTCCGCCAGCTTGAACAGGCCGCCGTCGAGCTCGCCCGCGCCCTTCTTGAGCCGGCCCACGCCGGTGTCCAGGCTCGACGAGCCGGTGCGGGCGCTGGTGAGGCCGGTGTGCAGCCGGCCGGCGCCGTCGGCGACCTGGTGGGCGCCCTTGTTGAGCTCGTTGATCTTCCTGATGGCGCCCTCGATGTCCTCGTCGAGGTGCGGGGCGCGCCGGGCCAGCTCGTCGGCGTCCTTCTTGAGCTTGGCGAGCCGGGCGTCCAGGGTCTTCAGGTCGCCCTTGCTGTCCTTGGTCAGCTCGTGCAGGTCGTCGGCGATCTTCGCGACGTCGCCGGCGGTGACCGAGGCCTTCTTGAGCAGCTCGCAGCCCTTGGCGTCCTTCAGCGGGTCGAGGTTGGTCACGCACTGCTTGCGGTAGTACGCGGAGAGCTCGTCGTCGGCCACGTGGGCGGCCTCGCGGGCGACCGGGGCACGGCGCACCAGGTCGTCCAGGTTGTGCCGGACGGCGGTGGCCGAGTCGGAGACCAGCCGGGCGGTGTCGCGGATCGACTTGCCGTTGTTCGCCAGGTACGGGCGGACCTGGTCCGCCTTGGCGTTCACCTTGTCGGCGAGCTGCTGGGTGCCGTTGGCGACCTTCCGGGAGCCTGCCTCCAGGTCCTTGGCGCCCTTGTCGAGCTTCTTGATGCCCGAGGCGAGGTCGCCGCTGCCCTTCTTGGCGTCCTTCAGGCCGTCGGCCAGCTTCTTGGAGCCGGCCTTCGCCTTGTCGGCGCCGTCCTTGAGGTCGCCGGCGCCCTTGGCCGCCTCGGCGGTGGCGTCGTGCAGGTCGGAGAAGGAGATGAAGATCCTGTCCAGGAAGGTGCGCGAGGACTTGGTGGAGGCGGCGGTGCGCACCTCGGAGAAGACCGTGCGGGAGATCTGGCCGACGATGTAGTTGTTGGCGTCGTTCGTGCGGACCCTGAGCGCTCCGGCCTCGGGGGAGTCGCCGGAGCTGGAGGCGATCCGCTCGCTGAAGTCGGCCGGCATGGTCAGGGAGAGGTAGTAGGTCCCGTCCTCCACGCCCTTCCGGGCGTCCTCGTCGCTGACCTCGTGCCACTCGAAGACGGCGCTCTCGCGCAGCTTCTCGGTGATGTCGGCGCCCGCGGTGACCTTCTGCCCGCCGGTGGTGGCGCCCTTGTCCTCGTTGACCAGGGCGACGGGGATCTTGTCGAGCCTGCTGTACGGGTCCCAGAACGACCACAGGTACAGCGCGCCGTACAGCAGCGGCAGCAGCAGGATCGCGACCATCGCGGCGCGCGGGAGCTTCCCCCTGCCGAACCGCTTCAGCTCGAGCGCGGCGAGCTTATGCGAGCGCACCGGCGTCCCCCTTCTCGGTCTTCGTGGCGGTCGTGTCGTCTTCGGTGGTTTCGGCCTGGGCCTCGTCGGTGGCCGTGGTGTCGGTGGCCGGGGCGGCGGTGGCCGGGGTGTCCGCGGTGTCCGGGGCCGTGGTGTCGGTCTTCGTCGTCGTGGCCGGTGCCGTGGCCGTGGCCGTGGTTGTGACCGTGGTTGTGACCGTGGGCGTGGCGGTGGCGGCCGTGGAGACGCGGAGGGCGCCTTCCGGGGCCTCGCTGCACACGGCGAGGACGGTGATGCCGGAGGCGGCGACGGAGCGCAGCAGGTCCCAGGCCTCGGCGCGGTCGGCGTCGGACAGCTTGAGGTCCGTGTCGTCCAGGGCGAGCAGCCGGGGCCGGCCGATGAGCGCGAGGGCGACGGAGAGCCGCAGCGCCTCCAGGCGCTCCAGGTCCCGTACGGAGGTCCGGTCGCCCTTCGGCAGCGCGCCGAGGTCCAGGCCGGCGGCGGTCAGTGCCTCGTCGATCCGGGCCCGGGCGGTGGCGGCGCGCTCGCCCGCCGGACGCAGCAGGGCCTTCAGCGAGCCGTCGAAGCGGCGCTGGAGCAGGGCCCGCTCGCGCAGGTGCTCGGCCACGGTGAGGGCCGGGTCGAGGTCGCTCACGCCCGGTACGGGGCCCAGCGCCGCGATCCGGCGCACGGCGGCCATCCTGCGCGGCAGCCGGAGGCCGCCCACGTCGGCGTGGCCCTCGTGGGTCTTCATCCGGCCGGTGAGCGCGAGCAGCAGACAGGTACGGCCGGAGCCGGACGGGCCCTCGATGGCGACGAGGGTTCCGGGGGCGGCCTCGAAGCCGATCCCGCGGAACGCCCAGCCGCGCGGGCCCTTCAGGCCGAATCCGTCCGCGACGACGGCGGCGCCGTACGGCTCGTCCGGGTTCGCGTCCACGATCCCCCCTCGGTATGGAAACGTCTTTTAAACTGACCGGTCAGTGCAAAAAGTTACCGCCGAGTTGGCGATCAGGCAAAAGCCCAGGTCAGCGGGATTGTCAGTGGGGCGCTGCACGATGAACACATACGGCCACAGCGCCGTCACCCGACGACAGGAGGCTCGTCATGGCCGGCCACAACGCCGCAGCCACACCCCGGCGCCGCACCGGATCGCGCCCCGCCCCCGCCCGGCTCGGACCCGCGTCCGACATCCACCCGGTCCTGCGCCGCTCCTCGGCACCGCCCGCCGCCCTCGACCTGCTCGCCAAGGCCAGGGCCGGACTCGACGAGGCCGCCGCGCTCGACGTGCCCAACGAGCGGTACGCCACCGCACACCTCGCCGCCCTGCGCACCGCCGCGGCCGTGCTCGCCGCCCGCGGCCGGCCCGAGCGCGACCCCCGCAAGCGGGCCCGCATCCGCAGCACCTGGGAGGTGCTGCCCGAGATAGCGCCCGAGCTCACCGAGTGGAGCGCCCTCTTCGCCTCCGGCGCCGAGCGCCGGGCCCGGGCCGAGGCCGGCATCACCGGCGCCGCGAGCCGCCGCGACGCCGACGACCTGATCCGCGCCGCCGCGGTCTTCCTGCGCCTGGTCGAGCGGCTCCTGGTCCTCCAGCCGGTGCTGCCGCGCCAGCCGGGCGCCGGGGAGGCGGCCGGATGACCGCGACCGGCCGGGTGATCGGGAGACCAGGGCCGAGGCCATAGGGTGGGGACGTTCGTACCCGTCACCGAGGAGTCAACAGCCGTGTCGGACCCTTCCCCTGTCTCCGGTCGAGAGGCGACCTCGCGCCCGTCGCGCGCCTCCCTGCGCACCGCCGTCGTCTGGGACGTCCTCAAAGACGCCCTGGACCGCCGGGTCAAGGCCACCGGGAAGGACAGCCTCGATGTCCTCGACACGGGCGGCGGCTCCGGCAACTTCGCGGTGCCCGTCGCCCGGCTCGGCCACCGGGTGACCGTCGTCGACCCGAGCCCCAACGCGCTCTTCGCGCTCGAGCGGCGCGCCGCCGAGGCGGGCGTCGCCGACCGCGTCCAGGGCGTCCAGGGCGACATCCGCGGCCTGTTCGACGTGGTCGAGCGCGAGGGCTACGACTCGGTGCTGTGCCACGGCGTCCTGGAGTACGTGGACGACCCCGCCGAGGGCGTCCGCAACGCCACGGCCGCGCTGCGCGCCGGCGGCAGCCTCAGCCTGCTCGCCGCCGGGCTCGGCGGCGCCGTCCTCGCCCGCGCGCTCGCCGGGCACTTCACCGAGGCCCGGCACGCGCTGAGCGACCCGGCCGGCCGCTGGGGCGAGGGCGACCCGGTGCCCCGGCGGTTCACCGCCGAGCAGCTCACCGAGCTCGCCGCCGACGCCGGTCTCGACGTCGGCGCCGTGCACGGCGTGCGGGTCTTCGCCGACCTGGTCCCCGGCGTCCTGGTCGACACCGAGCCGGGCGCCGCCGAGGCCCTGCTCAGGCTGGAGGCCGCGGCCGCCGAGCTGCCGTCCTTCCACGCCATCGCCACCCAGCTGCACGTCCTCGGCGAGAAGCACGGCTGAGCGGGCCGCGCCGGCCCCGGCCGGCCACCCGCACGGCGGTGCCCCGGAGCCTGCGCCCCGGGGCACCGCCGTATGCGCTGAGCAGCGACGCAGCCGCAGATGGAGTACGCCACAGCCCGCCCGAGCGGGGACTTGTCCCCGTATGATCGAGGGACACCATCCGGCATGACGGGCAGGGGGCTGGGGAATCAACGCCTCAGCATCCGATCCGCATGGCGGCCCGGATTGGCGATTTGGCATTGAGGGCGGGTTTCACGGGGGCGATTCCCTGCCTATCCTGAAAGGGCCGCAAACCGGTCGCCCCCGCGACCGACGACGAGGAGGACTCCGTGCCGCTCTCGGAGCACGAGCAGCGAATGCTCGAGCAGATGGAGCGAGCGCTGTACGCCGAAGATCCCAAGTTCGCGACAGCGCTCGAGGGAAGCGGACTGCGTACGTACACCCGGCGACGGGTCTACCAGGCAGTCGCCGGCTTCCTGGTGGGTATCGCGCTCCTCATGGCCGGAATGGTCGCTCAGCAGATCTGGATCAGCGTGGTGGGATTCCTCGTCATGCTGGGCTGCGCGGTCCTGGCGGTCACCGGATGGCGCAAGGCGCCCAAGCCGGGTGAGCATGTGCGGGGAGCCGCCGGAGGCGGCCGTCAGTCCCGACAGCGACGCTCGATGATGACCCGCATCGAAGAACGGTGGCAGCGCCGCCGCGACGAACAGCAGGGCGGCCACCACTGAGGCGGCCCGCCCGACCGGCGGTCCGAGACCGCCGAACCGAGCACGAAGCACCGCGACACGAAGCACCGAGCACCAACCACTGAGCACCAACCCTGTGGGCCCGCACCGTACGGTGCGGGCCCACAGGGTTTCGTGCGCCGGGTCCGTGCGACGGAGTCGCGCCGGGTCCGTGCGACCGGGTCAGGACGGCTTCCGGGTCAGCGTCCGCGCCGTGGCGCGGGCCCTCGCCCGCCACGCCTCCCGCACCGCCGCCCAGCGGTCCCGGGCCGCCCAGCTCAGCCTGGCGGCCGAGCGGGGTGCCAGCAGCGCCCGCAGTCGGGTGCCCCGCGAGGCGGAGGCGTCGAAACCGCGACGGATCACGACGGCCAGCTCGGTGAGACCCGTGGCCGGACGCGGAACCGGGGCGTACAGCGCCTCCTCCACCGCGCGCGCCAGCCGGTGCACCGCGTCCGCCGCGTCCGGCGGCAGCTCGCCCTCGCGGGCCAGGCGCGCGGCCGTCCGGCGGGGCGTGCGTGACTCGTCGGGGAACACGCCGTGGTCCCAGGCCGTGTCGTTGACCTCCTGCCAGACCGCGAGGACGCGCGTGACCGGGTCACCCGCCGGGCCGAGGCGTCCGGCCCGGACCCGGCTGCGCCACAGCAGCGGGAACAGCAGGAGCGCGAGCACCAGCAGCACGCCCAGACCCACCAGGACCGGCTGCAACGGGAAGCCGCCGTCGCCGTCCGACGCTCCGCCGCCCGCCGCCTGGTCCTGGCCGCACTCGCCGAGCTTCTTCTGCTGCGGCGTGCAGCTCTCCGAGGCGCTGGGCACCGCCGAGGGCTGCGCCGACGCGCCCGTCGAGGGCTGCGCGGAGGGCGTCGCCGCCCCGCCCGCGGACTGCTCCCGGGTCCAGTCCGGCACCGAGCCGCGCGAGGGCGTGGGCTCGAACCGGGTCCAGCCGGCGCCCTCGAAGTACAGCTCGGGCCACGCGTGGGCGTCCCGTATGCCGACCGAGACGGAGCCGTCGGCCTGGGGAGCGCCCGGCATGAAGCCGACGGCGACCCGGGCCGGGATCCCGAGGGAACGCGCCATCGCCGCCATCGAGAAGGAGAAGTGGACGCAGAAGCCCTCCTTGTCCTTCAGGAAGCGGGTGATCGCTCCGACACCGGTGCCGGAGTCGACCTTCACGCTGTAGCGGAAGCCGCCGTCCTCGGTGAACCACTTCTGCAGCTTCACCGCCCGCTCGTAATCGTTGCGCGCCCCGCGGGTGACCTCCAGCGCCGTCGACCTCACCTCCGGCGGCAGCGTGGCGGGCACCCGGGTGTACTCCCGGCGCAGCTTGTCCGGGGCGGCCGGGGCCGCCGCCAGCTGCTCGCCCGTGGGCTGCACGGCCAGGCTGGTCACCGAGTAGCGGGCGCCGCGCGTGGTCTGCCCGTTGTCGCCGACGAGCATCCGGCCGGCCGGCTCGTAGCGCCAGCCGCCCGCGATGGACACCTTGGACGCCGGATAGGGCATCGGCAGCCACTTCTGCTCGTACTGCGGCGAGGCGACGAAGTTCGTCGTCACCTCCGTGACGCGGACGTCCTGGGCGAGGCCGTCCGGCCAGGGCAGCTCCTCGGGCACGTCCTGGATGGGACGCACCGAGGACTTCCAGGCGGTGCCGTCGAACTGGTCGAGCGCGACGAGCCGCAGATAGTGCCCGCTGGTGTCGGTGAGATTGGTGCGGTAGCGCAGGACCTCGCGGTCCTCCGGCTGGCGCAGGTCGTTCTGCAGCGAGACCAGCGGGTTCACGGCCGAGATCGTGCCGCCCTTGCCGCCGGAGCCCTCACCGCCGCCGTTCCCGCCGAAGATCCCGCCGTCGAGCCCCGGGAGCGCGCGCGGCAGCACCAGCGCGATGACCAGGACGACCGCGCCGATCCGCCACCCGGTGCGCGTCGGCGCGAACGCCGGCCCGCCTTCCCCGATGGCCGACCCGGGCCGGCCGGAGCGCTGGGCACCACCGAAGACCCGGCCCCAGGCGGAGAGCCGGTCCCGGCCCTCGGCCAGGAGCAGCACCAGGTAGCCGGCGGCGGCGAGCAGGAAGGCCCACGCTCCCGCGCCGCCGCCGGCGAGCCCGGCGGCCACCGAGTACAGCGCGAGCAGGGGCAGTCCCGCGGGGGCCGCGTTGCGGAAGGTCACCGCGAGGGCGTCCACCAGGAGGCCGATCACCGCGACGCCGGTGACGAGCAGCAGCCGGATGCCGGGAGTGTTCGGCGCCGGTGTCGCGTACGTGCCGACGTCGGTGACGCCCGCCTCGAAGAGCGTCCCGAAGGCCGCGAAGGCCTCGGGTCCCGGCAGCACGCCGAGGACCGCCTGCTCGCGCACGAAGACCACGGTGAGCACGAGCAGCGTGAGGACGGCCTGGGCGGCGATCGTCAGCGGCCGGGCGAGCGGCACCCGCCGAGTCGCCGTGCCCACCGCGCTCTGCAGACCCAGCAGGATGGCCGCCGTGAAGATCCAGGTGGCCGGCCTGACCAGCGGCAGCAGGGCGAGCGACGCCGTGAGCGTCGCTCCGTAGGCCGCGAGCGTCAGCCGCGCGCGCCCGCTCATGACCAACCTCCGTAGGTGTCGGCGGCGGGGGCCTGCGCGGCCGCCCCGCCGGCCTGCTGCCACAGATCGCCGAGCCGGACGCCCGGAGGCACGGCGAAGGCCTGCCAGCCGGCCTCCCGCAGCCGCCGCAGCCGGTCCTCGACGGCGCCGGCGACGGCGCCGCCGGTCAGCCAGGTCCCGGAGTCGAGCACGAAGGCGACGGCCGCGCCGCCGCGCTGCCGCATCCGGGCCACGAGCGCCGCCTGGTCCTCGTCGAGGTCGCCCAGGAAGGCGACGAGCAGGCCCTCGTGTCCGCCGCGCAGCGCGTCGTACGCCCGGGACAGGCCGGCTCCCTCGGAGTGGTCGACGACCGCGAGGGTGTCCATCATCAGGCCGACGGTGTCGGCCGATTCCTGACCGGACCGGCCGGCCCCGGCGAAGCCCTCGGCGCCCTCGCCGGGCACGGAGCTGCCGGTGTCGGTGAGCAGCCGGACCGAGTAGCCGCGCTCCAGCATGTGCGTGAGGACGGAGGCGGCACCGGAGACGGCCCATTCGAAGGCCGAATCGGGTCCGCCGCCCTCGTAGGCGATCGCCCGGGTGTCGAGCAGCACCGTGCAGCGGGCGCGCTGCGGCTGCTCCTCGCGGCGCACCATCAGCTCGCCGTAGCGGGCGGTGGAGCGCCAGTGCACCCGGCGCAGGTCGTCGCCGTACCGGTAGGCGCGGGGGATGATGTCGTCGTCCCCGGCGAGCGCGAGGGCCCGCTGCTGTCCCTCCCCGTACCCGGCGGACTCGCCGCCGGGCCGGACGGGCGGGAGCGGTTCGGTGCGCGGGATGACGGTCAGCGTGTCGTACGCGCTGAAGGAGCGGGTCAGCTCGCACATCCCGAAGGGGTCGGTGAGCCGCAGCTGGAGCGGGCCGAGCGGGAAGCGTCCGCGCAGGTCGGAGCGGACCCGGTAGGACACCTCGCGGCGGCCGCCCGCCTCGACGCGGTCGAGGACGAAGCGGGGCCGGGGTCCCAGCATGTACGGCACGTGGTCCTGGAGCATCAGCAGGCCGGTGGGCAGCCGGGACACGTTGTCCATGCGGAGGTGGACCCGGGCCTCGGTGCCGGTCTCGACCCGCTGCGGGGAGAGCCGGCGGCCGGCCGCGACCCGGTGGCGGGTGCGGTGCAGCACCACGACGCAGACCAGCGGCAGCACGGCGAGCACCAGCCCGACGCGCAGCAGGTCGACCTGGCCGAGCACGTAGGCGCAGACGGCGGCCGCGATCCCGGCGGCGAGGAAGGAGCGGCCGCGGGTGGTCAGCCCGGCCAGGGCGGCCCGCAGGCTGCCCCGGTCGCCGTCCTCCCACCGCGCCGGGGCGGGCCCCTGCGGAGCGGCGGTGCTCATCACAGCCGCCGGGCGCCGGGCTGCTGGCCGTAGTACGGACCGGCCGGCTGCGCGGGAGGCGCGGCGGCCGGCACGGGCGTGCGCTGCAGGATGTCGTGCACGACCTGCTCGGCCGTGCGGCGGTTGAGCTGGGCCTGCGCGGTGGGCAGCAGACGGTGGGCCAGCACGGGGGCGGCGAGGGCCTGCAGGTCGTCGGGCAGCACGTACTCCCGGCCGCTGAGCGCGGCGGACGCCTTCGCGGCCCGCAGCAGGTGCAGGGTGGCGCGCGGCGAGGCGCCGAGCCGCAGGTCGGGGTGGCTGCGGGTGGCGGCGACCAGCTCCACCGCGTACCGCTGGACGGCGTCGGCGACGTGCACCTTGCGGACGGCCTCGATCAGCTTGAGGACGTCATGGGCGTGGGCCACCGGCTGGAGGTCGTCCAGCGGGGAGACCGAGCCGTGCACGCCGAGCATCTTCAGCTCGGCCTCGGCGTTCGGGTAGCCGATCGAGACCCGGGCCATGAAGCGGTCGCGCTGGGCCTCGGGCAGCGGGTAGGTGCCCTCCATCTCCACCGGGTTCTGGGTGGCGACCACCATGAACGGGCTGGGCAGCTCGTACGTCTGGCCGTCCACGGTGACCTGGCGCTCCTCCATGGACTCCAGGAGCGCGGACTGGGTCTTGGGCGAGGCCCGGTTGATCTCGTCGCCGATCACGATCTGCGCGAAGATCGCACCCGGCTTGAACTCGAACTCGCGCCGCTGCTGGTCGAAGATCGACACGCCGGTGATGTCCGAAGGCAGCAGGTCGGGCGTGAACTGGATCCGGCGGACCGAGCAGTCGATCGACCGCGCCAGCGTCTTGGCCAGCATGGTCTTGCCGACGCCGGGGACGTCCTCGATGAGGAGATGTCCCTCGGCGAGCAGCACCGTCAGCGCAATCCGTACGACCTCGGGCTTGCCCTCGATCACACTCTCCACCGACCTGCGCACCCGCTCCGCGGTCGTGGTCAGATCTGTGAGGCTCGCTCGGTCGTCATAGGTCGTCACCCGGCCCTCCTAGGCCCTTTCCGCAGCACCGACACCTGCCCCCGGCGCGATGGCCGGGGGGTGTCACCCGTGCATTCTTGTGGCCGTGACCGGGTCGTGTCACTTGCCGGCGGCTCGCCTGTGGATAACTCCGGGCGAATTGCCGGGGTTTGCAGGCTTGCGCCGGGCGTTCCGCTTCGGTGCGGCGATCCGGCGGGGTGGCTATTCGGCCGTCGTGGACGGCTCGATCTCGCGCAGCAGACCCGTCTTCACGTCGAAGACGAAGCCCCGCACGTCGTCGGTGTGCAGCAGGAACGGGGAGGTGCGCACCCGCTGCATCGACTGGCGGACGTCCTGGTCGACGTCACGGAAGGCCTCGACGGCCCAGGCCGGACGCTGACCGACCTCGTCCTCCAGCTCGTGCCGGAAGTCCTCGGTGAGCGACTCCAGGCCGCAGCCGGTGTGGTGCACCAGCATCACGCTGCGGGTGCCGAGGGCGCGCTGGCTGATCGTGAGCGAGCGGATGACGTCGTCGGTGACGACTCCGCCGGCGTTGCGGATGGTGTGGCAGTCGCCCAGGTGGAGGCCGAGGGCGGCGTGCAGGTCGAGGCGGGCGTCCATGCAGGCGACCACGGCGACCCGCAGCACGGGCCGCGCGTCCATTCCCGGGTCGGTGAAGCCGGCGGCGTATTGCGCGTTCGCCTCGACGAGACGGTCGGTGACCGTGCTGTTCTCGGTGTCTATCGAGTCGGCGGAGGTGTTCGGCAGTGTCGACATGTCACCGACGTTAGTGGCCACGGCGTCCGAAAGCCTGCTGTGAGAAGGGACAAAGAGTCCCAATGAACCTTGTTGTGAGCTAACCCACAGGTGGCGGCGGCCGGGGCCGTTCGGGTGAGTGCCCGGGGCGCGCGACGCGCCAGCCGGTTGGTTGACCGGCGGGTCCCGTGGACTAGAGTGACGCGAAGTTCACGGAGACATCGAGCGATTTCCGCCGGTTGTCCCCCATTTACGCGGCGGTACCCACGGCTCGGCCCCTTCCGCTCGCCGGCGGTACCTGTCTCCGCCGGATCTGAGAGGGCGCATTGAGCAACGACCGACACGTCCCGGTGATGCTCCAGCGGTGCCTGGACATGCTGGCGCCCGCCCTGGAACACCCCGGTGCCGTCGTCGTCGACTGCACCCTGGGCCTGGGCGGACACAGCGAGGCGCTGCTGCGGCGCTTCCCCGAGGCGCGGCTGGTCGCCCTCGACCGCGACAAGGAGGCCCTGCGCCTCTCCGGCGAGCGGCTCGCGCCCTACGGCGAGCGCGCCACCCTCGTGCACGCGGTCTACGACGAGCTGCCCGAGGTCCTGGACCGGCTCGGCATCGCGCGCGTCGACGGCATCCTCTTCGACCTGGGCGTCTCCTCGATGCAGCTGGACGAGGCCGACCGCGGCTTCGCGTACGCCCAGGACGCCCCGCTCGACATGCGCATGGACCAGACGACCGGCATGAGCGCCGCCGAGGTCCTCAACACCTACCCGGCCGGCGAGCTGGTCCGCATCCTGCGCGCCTACGGCGAGGAGAAGCAGGCCAAGCGGATCGTCTCCGCCATCGTGCGCGAGCGCGAGAAGGAGCCCTTCAGCAACAGCGCCCGGCTGGTCGAGCTGATCCGCGACGCTCTGCCGCAGGCCGCCAAGCGCACCGGCGGCAACCCGGCGAAGCGCACCTTCCAGGCCCTGCGCATCGAGGTCAACGGAGAGCTCTCGGTCCTGGAGCGGGCCATTCCCGCCGCCGTGAAGGCCCTCGCCGTCGGCGGCCGGATCGCCGTCCTCTCGTACCACTCGCTGGAGGACCGGCTGGTCAAGCAGGTCTTCGCGGCGGGCGCCGCCAACACCGCCCCGCCCGGCCTCCCCGTCGTCCCCGAGCGCTACCAGCCGCGCCTGAAGCTGCTCACCCGCGGCGCCGAGCTCCCCACGGAGGAGGAGGTCGCCGAGAACCGCCGGGCGGCGCCCGCGCGTCTCAGGGGGGCGCAGAGGATCCGGGAGGACGAGGCCGAGTGAGCGGCGGGCGCGAGGCCACCGTGCCGCGGACGACGGCGACGGCCGCACCGGCGCGCCCCGCGCGGACGGAAGCGGACGAGGACGGGCGATGACGAAACAGGGGCCCCTCAAAGGGCGGGCCGCACGGCTGGGCCGGCTCATGCCGTCCGGGCCGAGCACCGCGGCCCGTACGCCCTTCGTCCTGCTCGTCGTGCTCCTCCTCGGCGGCGGCCTGATCACCCTGCTGCTGCTCAACTCGGCCCTCAACCAGGGCTCCTTCAAGCTCAGCGAGCTGAAGAAGGAGACCACCGAACTGACCGACGAGGAACAGGCCCTCCAGCGGGACGTGGACGACAGCGCCGCGCCCGACGCGCTGGAGCGGCGCGCCCGCGAGCTCGGCATGGTGCCCGGCGGCACGCCCGCCTTCCTCGACCCCGACGGCCGGGTCCGCGGCGAGCCCTCCGTCGCGGTCTCCCCGAAGCCCCTGCCCCGGCCCACCCCGTCGGCCGGGGCGACCGCCCCGGCGGCGGGCGCCCCGTCCGGGCCCGCCGAGCAGTCCCGGCCGCCCGCCTCGCCGCCCCCGGCCACCGGATCCACGGCCGCGGACGCGTACGACGGGCCCGGCACTCCGGGCACCCCCGGCACCGCCGCCCCCTCCGCGACACCGACGCAGACCACCGCGACCGCCCCCACGACCTCCGGCAGGTGACCCGTGCCCTCCAAGGAGCCCCCGCGCCGCCGCGTCCCCGGCCCCGCGCGGCCCGCACGCCCGCGGCCCGCCGCCTCCGGCAGGCCCTCGGCGAGGCCCGCCCCGAGACCCGCGCAGCCCCGGCGCCCGGCGGCCCGGCCCGCGGCCAGGGCGCGCACGATCCGGCTCGGCAGGCCCAAGCCCCGGCTGCGTCTGGTCTCCCTCGGCCTGACCCTCGTCATGCTGGTCTTCGTGGTCCGGCTGCTCCAGGTGCAGGCCGTGGACGCCGCCGCGTACGCCGCGAAGGCCGAGAAGCACCGCTACCAGGAGTACACGCTCTCCGCCGACCGCGGTGAGATCACCGACCGCAACGGGGTCGCGCTGGCCGCCAGCGTCGACGCGTACGACGTCACCGCCGACCCCAAGCTCTTCACGCCCGAGGAGTCCAGGCTCAAGGACGCCCCCGAGCAGGCGGCCGCGCTGCTCGCCCCGCTCCTCGGCAAGGAGCCCGCCGAGCTCGCCAGAAAGCTGCGCACCCCCAAGTCCCGCTACACGGTGCTCGCCCGCAAGCAGACGCCCCAGGTCTGGAACCAGATCAAGGACCTGAAGAAGGTCTACGAGCAGAAGGCCAAGCCCGCCAACGGCGGCAACGGGATCAACCTCCTCGGCGGCGTCCTCGGCGAGCCCAGCACCAAGCGCGTGTACCCGAACGGCGAACTCGCCGCCGGGATACTGGGCTACGTCAACGCCGAGGGCCGCGGCGCCGGCGGCGTGGAGTCCATGCTCGACAAGGAACTGGCCGGCCAGGACGGCAAGATCCGCTTCGCCCAGTCCGGCGGGCGCCGGGTGCCCACCGCGGGCTCCCAGGGCACCCCGGCCGTCCCCGGCTCCGACATCGAGCTGACCATCGACCGGGACATCCAGTGGGCCGCCCAGCAGGCCATCACCGAGCAGGTGCGCAGGTCCAGGGCCGACCGCGGCTACGTCGTCGTGCAGGACACCCGGACCGGCGAGGTCCTGGCCATGGCCAACGCCCCCGGCTTCGACCCCAACGACCTGTCCCAGGCCAACGCCACCGCCATGGGCAACGCCGCCCTCCAGGACGCCTACGAGCCCGGCTCGACCGCCAAGGTCATGTCGATGGCCGCCGTCCTGGAGGAGGGCGCGGCCACCCCCGACACCCGCGTGACGGTCCCCAACCGGCTGCACCGCGGCGACCGCCTGTTCGCCGACGACGTCGACCACAAGACCTGGTACCTGACCCTCAACGGCGTCCTCGCCAAGTCCAGCAACATCGGCACCATCCTCGCCACCGGCCAGCTCGGCAAGACCCAGCCCGAGGCCAACAAGGTGCTGTACGACTACCTGCGCAGGTTCGGCGTCGGCAGCCCCACCGGCCTCGGCTACCCGGGCGAGACGCCCGGCATCCTCGCCAAGCCCCAGGACTGGTCGACCTCGCAGCAGTACACGATCCCGTTCGGCCAGGGCCTCTCCGTCAGCGCCATGCAGGCCGCCTCGGTCTACTCGACCATCGCCAACGGCGGCGTCCGGATCGAGCCGACCCTGGTGCGCGGCACCAAGGGCCCCGACGGCCGCTTCACCCCGGCGCCGGCGCCCAAGGAGTCGCGGGTGATCAGCGAGAAGACCGCCAGGACCCTCGCGCAGATGCTGGAGTCCGTGGTCGACGACGAGGAGGGCACCGGCACCAGGGCGGCCATTCCCGGCTACCGCGTCGCCGGAAAGACCGGCACCGCCAACCGCGTCGACCCCGAACTCGGCCGCTACAAGGGCTACACCGCGTCCTTCGCCGGCTTCGCCCCCGCCGACCAGCCCCGCATCACCGTCTACTGCGCCATCCAGAACCCCACCAAGGGCAGCTACTTCGGCGGCCAGATCTGCGGACCCATCTACAAGAAGGTCATGGAGTTCGCCCTCAAGACCCTCCACGTGCCGCCGACCGGCAGCGAACCCGCCCGCCTGCCCGTGTTCTTCGCCCCCTAGGCGAACGAACGTGAACACCCCGTGACACTTCGGGAGCACCAGTGACAACGATCACCCCACCTTCCGGGAACCGGAAATCGAACTCCGGCGACGCCGCGGCCCGATTTAGCCCTGCGCAGGGTGTGCCCGGTACGCTCACCGCCGTGCCACACGCTGATCAGTCCCGAACCACCCCGCCCCGCCCGGAGCGGCTCCGCCCGACACCCCTGGGCGAGCTCGCCGGCCGGCTGGGCACCGAGATCCCCGGCTCCGGTCACGGCGTCGAAGTCTCGGGCATCACCCACGACTCGCGGGCGGTGCGCCCCGGCGACGTGTACGCGGCCCTGCCGGGCGCCCGTGCCCACGGAGCCGACTTCGTCGCCCAGGCCGCGGGCCTCGGCGCCGCCGCCGTCCTGACCGACCCGTCGGGCGCCGAGCGCGCCGCCGCGACCGGCCTGCCGGTCCTCGTCGTCGACGACCCGCGCGGCCGGATGGGCGAGCTCGCCGCCGAGATCTACGGACGCCCGGGCGCGGACCTGCTCCAGATCGGCATCACCGGCACCTCCGGCAAGACCACCACGGCCTACCTCGTCGAGGGCGGCCTGCGAGGCGCGGGCAAGGCCACCGGCCTGGTCGGCACCGTCGAGATGCGCATCGGCGACGAGCGCATCAAGTCCGAGCGGACCACTCCCGAAGCCACCGACCTCCAGGCCCTGTTCGCGGTCATGCGCGAGCGCGGCGTCGAGGCGGTCGCCATGGAGGTCTCCAGTCACGCCCTGGTGCTCGGCCGGGTCGACGGCTGCGTCTTCGACGTCGCCGTCTTCAACAACCTGAGCCCGGAGCACATGGAGTTCCACTCCGACATGGAGGACTACTTCCAGGCCAAGGCACGGCTGTTCACGCCCGAGCGCAGCAGGCGCGGCGTGGTGAACCTCGACGACGACTACGGCCGCCGGCTGGCCCAGGAGGCGGCCGTCCCGGTCGTCACCTTCTCCGCCGCGGGCGACCCGAACGCCGACTGGCGCGCCGAGGACGTCGTCACCGGAGCCGCCGACTCCACCTTCACGGTCGTCGGTCCGGACGGCACCCGGATCTCCGCCACCGCGCCGCTGCCCGGCCCGTTCAACGTGGCCAACACGCTCGCCGCGATCGTCACCCTCGCCACCGCGGGCATCGACCCGAAGACCGCCGCCGACGGCGTCGCCGCCGTACCCGGAGTCCCGGGCCGCCTGGAGAAGGTCGACGCCGGCCAGCCGTTCCTCGCGGTCGTCGACTACGCGCACAAGACGGACGCCGTCGAATCGGTCCTGCGCTCGCTGCGCGAGGTGACCCGCGGGAAGCTGCACGTGGTCATCGGCTGCGGCGGCGACCGCGACACCACCAAGCGCGGCCCGATGGGCGCCGCCGCGGCCCGGCTCGCCGACACCGCCGTCCTCACCTCCGACAACCCGCGCTCCGAGGACCCGCTCGCGATCCTCACCGCGATGCTGGCCGGCGCCTCCGAGGTGCCGGCGTACCAGCGCGGCGAGGTCCTGGTCGACGCCGACCGGGCCGCCGCCATCGCCGCCGCCGTGGCCCGCGCGGAGCCGGGCGACACCGTCCTGGTCGCCGGCAAGGGCCACGAGCAGGGGCAGGAGACCGCCGGCGTGGTCCGGCCCTTCGACGACCGACAGGTCCTGCGCGAGGCCATCCTCAGCCGGCTGAGCCAGCAGGACGCACACCGTCACCAGAACAGTCAGGGATGAAGCAGTGATCGCCCTCTCCCTCGCCGAGATCGCCGAAATCGTCGGCGGGCGGCCGCACGACATACCGGATCCGGCCATCCGGATCACCGGCCCGGTCGTCATCGACTCCCGTGAGGTGAAGCCCGGCAGCCTGTTCGCCGCCTTCGCCGGCGAACGCGTCGACGGCCACGACTACGCGACGCGAGCCGTCGAGGCGGGTGCGGCGGCCGTGCTGGCCACCCGCCCCGTCGGCGTGCCCGCGATCGTCGTCGACGACGTCCAGACGGCGCTCGGGGCCCTCGCCCGCGCGGTCGTCGAACGCCTCGGCACCGATGTCGTCGCCCTCACCGGCTCGGCCGGCAAGACCTCCACCAAGGACCTGATCGCCCAGGTCCTGCAGCGGCACGCGCCCACCGTGTGGACGCCGGGATCGCTCAACAACGAGATCGGCCTGCCGCTCACCGCGCTCACGGCCACCGACGAAACCCGCCACCTCGTCCTGGAGATGGGTGCGCGCGGAATCGGCCACATCCGCTACCTCACCGGCCTCACCCCGCCCCGCATCGGACTCGTGCTCAACGTGGGCAGCGCCCACATCGGCGAGTTCGGCGGTCGCGAGCAGATCGCCATCGCCAAGGGCGAGCTCGTCGAGTCCCTGCCGGCCGCCGAGGACGGCGGCGTCGCGGTCCTCAACGCGGACGACCCGTTCGTCCGTGCCATGGCGAGCCGCACCAAGGCGCGCGTCACCCTGTTCGGAGAGGCGGACGAAGCGGCCGTACGTGCCGAGAACGTCCGGCTCACAGAAACCGGACAGCCCTCTTTCAGGCTTCACACACCCACCGGGTGCAGCGACGTGACCTTGCGCCTGTACGGTGAGCATCACGTGTCGAACGCGCTCGCCGCGGCCGCCGTCGCCCATGAGCTGGGCATGCCCGTCGAGGAGATCGCCACCGCGCTCTCCGAGGCGGGCACCCTGTCGCGCTGGCGCATGGAGGTCACCGAGCGTCCGGACGGCGTGACGATCGTCAACGACGCCTACAACGCGAACCCCGAGTCCATGCGAGCCGCCCTGCGCGCGCTCGCGGCCATGGGCCGGTCCGCACAGGACCGGGGTTCCCGTACGTGGGCGGTGCTCGGCAAGATGGCCGAGCTCGGAGACGAGTCGCTCGCCGAGCACGACGCGGTCGGACGGCTCGCCGTCCGGCTCAACGTCAGCAAGCTCGTCGCGGTCGGGGACAGGGAAGCGTCCTGGCTGCAACTGGGCGCCTATAACGAGGGTTCGTGGGGTGAGGAGTCGGTGCACGTGTCCGACGCGCAGGCGGCGGTCGACCTGTTGCGCAGTGAGCTGCGCCCGGGGGACATCGTCCTGGTGAAGGCTTCCAGGTCGGTGGGTCTGGAGCGGGTCGCCCTGGCACTGCTCGAGAACACCGCCGAGGGTGAGGCGGCCGGCCGATGAGGCAGATCCTCTTCGCGGGGGCCATCGGGCTCTTCCTGACCCTGATCGGCACCCCGCTGCTCATCAAGCTGCTCGCTCGCAAGGGATACGGCCAGTTCATCCGCGACGACGGCCCGCGCGGCCACCTCGGGAAGAAGGGCACGCCCACCATGGGCGGCATCTCCTTCATCCTGGCCACCCTCATCGCGTACGCCCTGGCCAAGGTCATCACCGGCGAGGACCCGACGTACTCGGGCGTCCTGGTGCTGTTCCTGATGGCCGGCATGGGTCTGGTCGGCTTCCTCGACGACTACATCAAGATCGTCAAGCAGCGTTCGCTCGGTCTGCGGGCCAAGGCGAAGATGGCCGGCCAGCTGATCGTCGGCATCGCCTTCGCCGTGCTCTCGCTGCAGTTCGCGGACGCGCGCGGCCAGACTCCGGCCTCCGACAAGCTCTCGTTCATCACCGACTTCGGCTGGTCGATCGGCCCGGTGCTCTTCGTGGTCTGGGCGCTCTTCATGATCCTGGCCATGTCCAACGGCGTGAACCTGACGGACGGTCTGGACGGCCTGGCCACCGGCGCCTCGGTGATGGTCTTCGGCGCGTACACGTTCATCGGGCTCTGGCAGTTCCAGGAGTCGTGCGCCAACGCCATGACCCTGACCAACCCGAACGCCTGCTTCGAGGTGCGCGACCCGCTCGACCTCGCGGTCGTCGCCTCCGCGCTGATGGGCGCCTGCTTCGGCTTCCTGTGGTGGAACACCTCGCCCGCCAAGATCTTCATGGGCGACACCGGCTCGCTGGCCCTCGGCGGCGCGCTGGCCGGTCTCGCCATCTGCTCCCGTACGGAGCTGCTGCTCGCCCTCCTCGGCGGCCTCTTCGTGATGATCACGATGTCCGTGGTCATCCAGGTCGGCTCCTTCAAGATGACGGGCAAGCGCGTCTTCCGGATGGCGCCCCTCCAGCACCACTTCGAACTCAAGGGGTGGTCCGAGGTCCTGGTCGTCGTCCGCTTCTGGATCATCCAGGGCATCTACGTGATCGTGGGCCTGGGCATCTTCTACGCCGGATGGGCATCCGAAAAGTGAGCGCACAGCTGGACTGGCAGGGCAAGCACGTCACCGTCGCCGGGCTCGGCGTGAGCGGCATCCCCGCCGCCCGCGTCCTGCACGGGCTCGGTGCGGTCGTCACGGTCGTCAACGACGGTGACGACGAGCGCTCCCGGGCGCAGGCGGCCGAGCTGGAGGCGGAGGGGATCACCGTCCGCCTCGGCGACGGGGCCACCCTGCCGCCCGGCACCGAGCTGATCGTCACCGCGCCGGGCTGGAAGCCCGACAAGCCGCTCTTCCGGGCCGCCGAGGCGGCCGGCGTGGAGATCTGGGGCGACGTCGAGCTGGCCTGGCGGCTCCGCGGCCCGGACGCGGCCCCGTGGCTCGCGGTCACCGGCACCAACGGCAAGACCACGACCGTGCGGATGCTCGCCTCCATCCTGGAGGCGGCGGGCCTGCGGACGGCGGCCGTCGGCAACATCGGCGTCTCGCTCCTCGACGCCGTGCTCGGCGAGGAGAAGTACGACGTGCTCGCCGTCGAGCTCTCCAGCTACCAGCTGCACTGGGCGCCGAGCCTGCGCGCCCACTCCGCCGCCGTGCTCAACCTGGCGCCCGACCACCTCGACTGGCACGGCTCCATGGAGGCCTACGCGGCCGACAAGGGCCGGATCTACGAGGGCAACCGGGTCGCCTGCGTGTACAACGTGGCCGACCGGGTGACCGAGGACCTGGTCCGCGAGGCCGACGTCGAGGAGGGCTGCCGGGCCATCGGCTTCACCCTCGGCACGCCCGGCCCCTCCCAGCTCGGCGTGGTCGACGACATCCTCGTCGACCGGGCCTTCGTCCCCAACCGGCAGAAGAACGCCCAGGAGCTGGCCCAGGTCTCCGACGTCCAGCCGCCGGCCCCGCACAACATCGCCAACGCGCTCGCCGCGGCCGCCCTCGCCCGCGCCTTCGGCGTCGAGCCGAAGGCCGTACGGGACGGACTGCGGGCCTTCCGGCCCGACCCGCACCGCATCGAACTGGTCGAGGAGATCCAGGGCGTCACCTACGTCGACGACTCCAAGGCCACCAACACCCACGCGGCGGAAGCCTCGTTGGCGGCCTACGACCCGATCGTCTGGATCGCCGGCGGCCTCGCCAAGGGAGCGACCTTCGACGAGCTCGTGCAGAAGTCCGCGAAGCGGCTGCGCGGCGTCGTGCTGCTCGGCCAGGACCGGGCGCTGATCGGCGAAGCCCTGGCGCGACACGCCCCGGAGGTCCCGGTGGTGGACCTCGACCGGACCGACACTGGGGCGATGTCCGCGGCGGTCCGCGAGGCGGCCGCGCTCGCCCGGCCGGGGGACACGGTCCTGCTGGCCCCCGCCTGCGCGTCGATGGACATGTTCGCCAACTACAACAAGCGGGGCGAGGCCTTCGCGGACGCCGTCCGCGCCCTCGCCGCCACCGGCGACGCCTGACCTGACCAGCAAGGAGGTCCGGCCGCGCCGGACACGACTGGAGGGGACAGCGACCATGCCGAGCAGAACCGCCGGGACACGCCGGCCGGCCGCCGCACGCGGCGCCGGCCGCGCCCCCGCGGCGCCGGGGAAGCGCCGCGCGGGCGGGGTGCGGGGGCTCTACGAGCGGGCCCGCCGGACCTGGGACCGGCCGCTCACCGCGTACTACGTGATCGTCGGCGCCGGACTGCTCATCACCGCGCTCGGCCTGGTGATGGTCTACTCCGCCTCGATGATCACGGCGCTCCGCTACGACCTGGTGCCCTCGTACTTCTTCCGCAAGCAGTTCTTCGCGGCGCTGCTCGGCGCGGGGCTGCTGTTCCTGGCGTCCCGGATGCCGGTGAAGCTGCACCGGGCGCTCGCCTACCCGATCCTGGTCGGCGCGATCTTCCTGATGGTGCTCGTCCAGATCCCCGGGATAGGGGTCGCGGTCGGCGGCAACCAGAACTGGATCTCGCTGGGCGGACCGTTCATGCTCCAGCCCAGCGAGTTCGGCAAGCTGGCGCTGATCCTGTGGGGTGCCGACCTGCTGGCCCGCAAACAGGACATGAAGCTGCTCGCCCAGTGGAAGCACATGCTGGTGCCGCTGGTGCCCGGCGCGTTCCTGCTGCTCGGCCTGATCATGCTGGGCGGTGACATGGGCACGGCGATCATTCTCACGGCGATCCTGTTCGGCCTGCTGTGGACCGCGGGCGCGCCCACCCGGCTGTTCGTCGGGGTGCTCGCCGTCGCCGGCGTGATCGGCGTGCTGCTCATCAAGACCAGCCCGCACCGCCTGGAGCGCTTCGGCTGCCTCGGCGCCAGCGACCCGGGCGGCGCGGGGGACCCGTGCTGGCAGGCCGCGCACGGAATCTACGCCCTGGCCTCGGGCGGATGGTTCGGTTCCGGACTCGGGGCAAGTGTGGAAAAATGGGGCCAACTCCCTGAAGCGCACACCGACTTCATCTTCGCCGTCACCGGGGAGGAACTGGGCCTGGCGGGGACGCTGTCGGTGCTGGCCCTGTTCGCGGCTCTAGGCTATGCGGGTATCCGCGTGGCCGGACGTACGGAGGACCCCTTCGTCAGGTATGCCGCGGGAGGCGTGACCACCTGGATCACGGCCCAGGCCGTGATCAACATCGGTGCGGTGCTCGGTCTGCTGCCGATCGCCGGAGTCCCGCTCCCGCTGTTCTCCTACGGAGGGTCGGCCCTGCTGCCGACCATGTTCGCCGTCGGGCTCCTGATCGCCTTCGCGCGACAGGAACCCGCCGCGAAAGCGGCCCTGGCCATGCGGCGCCCCGGATGGGGCAAGCGGGTCGGGGGGAGATGGAAGTCGATGCGACGGCGCGTCAAGAAGCGTCCGTCCGGAGAGCGGTGAATTTCGGTGCATGTCGTACTCGCCGGCGGAGGTACCGCCGGTCACATCGAGCCCGCGCTCGCCCTCGCGGACGCCCTGCGCAGGCAGGACCCCTCCGTGGGGATCACGGCGCTGGGCACGGAGAAGGGCCTGGAGACCCGGCTGGTCCCCGAGCGCGGCTACGAGCTGGCGCTCATCCCGGCCGTGCCGCTGCCCCGTAAGCCCACCCCCGAGCTGATCACCGTCCCCGGACGGCTGCGCGGCACGATCAAGGCCGCCGAGCAGGTCCTGGAGCGCACCAAGGCGGACTGCGTGGTCGGCTTCGGCGGCTACGTGGCGCTGCCCGGTTACCTGGCCGCCAAACGGCTCGGCGTGCCGATCGTGGTCCACGAGGCCAACGCCCGGCCCGGCCTGGCCAACAAGATCGGCTCGCGCTACGCGGCCGGGGTCGCCGTCGCCACGCCGGACTCCAAGCTCCGGAACGCCCGTTACATCGGCATTCCGCTGCGCCACTCCATCGCGACCCTCGACCGCGCCCGCGTGCGCCCCGAGGCGCGCGCCGCGTTCGGCCTCGACCCGAACCTGCCGACCCTGCTGGTCTCCGGCGGCTCGCAGGGCGCACGCCGGCTCAACGAGGTCATCCAGCAGATCGCGCCGGTGCTCCAGCGCTCCGGCATCCAGATCCTGCACGCGGTCGGCCCGAAGAACGAACTGCCGCGTGTCGACAACATGCCCGGAATGCCGCCGTACGTGCCGGTACCGTACGTGGACCGGATGGACCTCGCGTACGCCGCCGCCGACATGATGCTCTGCCGCGCGGGCGCGATGACCGTCGCCGAGCTCTCCGCCGTCGGACTGCCGGCCGCCTACGTCCCGCTGCCCATCGGCAACGGCGAACAGCGGCTCAACGCCCAGCCGGTGGTCAAGGCCGGCGGTGGACTCCTCGTCGACGACGCGGAACTGTCGCCGCAGTGGGTGCAGGCCAACGTCCTGCCCGTACTGGCCGATCCGCACCGCCTGTACGAGATGTCCCGCTCCGCCGCCGAGTTCGGCCGCCGGGACGCCGACGACCTGCTCGTCGGCATGGTGTACGAAGCGATCGCCGCCCGCCGACAGGCGTAGCGCGCGCCGCGCCGAGCAGAGGCAACAGGCAGGAGACGCCACCGTGGCAGCCGGACCGACGACCGCCGAGAAGAGTGGAACGAGCAGGTCCAAGGCGGCGCCGCGGCAGCCGTCCCGGGGGGGGAAAACAAAGGTGCGGGGTGCCTAACCAAGGGTGGTCCCTAACGCCCCCCCCTACACTCCCCCGGTAGACCCGGGTCCCCTGGGGACGCCCCGATCACACCCA
>NZ_JBHXFE010000014.1:36885-52928 GCF_042722475.1 Streptomyces sp. NPDC127092 | reverse complement strand
GGCACCTGTAGAAAGGGGGGAAAAAACCGGCCCAGGGTGTCCCCCATGCCACCCCCCCTGCCAGCCCCCCCGGACTTTCGGGTCCCCCGGCCCGCGGCTGCTCCTGATCGCCCTCGGCGCCGTCCTCCTGGCGGCCGGCGTCATCTGGGCGCTCTACGGCTCCAGCTGGTTCCGGGTCGAGAAGGTGAGCACCTCCGGCACGCGGGTGCTCACCCGGGACGAGGTCGAGCGGATCGCCGCCGTACCCCTCGGCGCGCCGCTGGTCTCGGTCGACACCGAGGTCATCGAGGCCCGGCTGCGCGAGGAACTTCCCCGTATCGACAGCGTGGACGTCGTCCGGTCATGGCCGCACGGAATCGGTCTGAAAGTGACGGAACGCCGACCGGTCCTGCTGCTCCAGAACGGCCGGAAATACGATGAAGTGGACGCGGAAGGCGTGCGGTTCGCCACCGTCTCCACCCCGCCCCGCGGCGTCCCCCGGCTGGTCCTCGACGCCGCCGCCTCCCCGAGCCTGCGCCGCTTCGGCACCGAGCGGCTGCTGAAGGCCGCGGTAGGCGTGACGGGCGAACTCCCGGAGAAAATCGCCCAGGACGTCCGTGTCGTCCGGATCACGTCGTTCGACTCCATCACTCTGGAGCTCGGCAAGGGCCGCAGCGTCTTCTGGGGCAGCGGCGAGGACGGTCCCGTGAAGGCCCGCGTTCTCACCGCGCTGATGAAAGCGACTCCCAAAGCGGGGCACTTCGATGTAAGTGCCCCCACCGCGCCCGCCTCGTCGGGAAGTTGACGCTCATCTGTGCTGGCCAGCACCCTGGTTGGCCAGCGCTACGGGTGATCACATAGGGTGAAAAGAAAAACGGGAGGTTCGGCGTGTTCGTTGAACGTGCGCCACTTGTCGACTTAGTGTCCTGTTCGGAAGAGTCCAGCGAACAGAGACACTGGTAACCCTAAACTTCAACGTTAGGGTTTGGGTCGGCGTCATGGACCGTCCCAATCGGCATCCGTCGTCAGCAACGCGCCTAACCACCGCGGAGCGGCGACACGTAACTCGAGGCGAGAGGCCTTCGACGTGGCAGCACCGCAGAACTACCTCGCAGTCATCAAGGTCATCGGTGTCGGCGGCGGTGGTGTCAATGCCATCAACCGAATGATCGAGGTCGGTCTCAAGGGCGTCGAGTTCATCGCCATCAACACCGACGCGCAGGCGCTGTTGATGAGCGACGCCGACGTCAAGCTCGACGTCGGCCGTGAACTCACCCGCGGCCTCGGGGCCGGGGCCAACCCGGCCGTCGGCCGCAAGGCGGCAGAGGACCACCGCGAGGAGATCGAGGAGGTCCTCAAGGGGGCCGACATGGTCTTCGTGACCGCCGGCGAAGGCGGCGGCACCGGCACCGGCGGCGCGCCCGTCGTCGCCAACATCGCGCGCTCGCTCGGCGCCCTCACCATCGGCGTGGTCACCCGCCCCTTCACCTTCGAGGGCCGCCGCCGCGCCAACCAGGCGGAGGACGGCATCGCCGAGCTCCGCGAAGAGGTCGACACCCTCATCGTCATCCCGAACGACCGGCTGCTCTCGATCTCGGACCGCCAGGTCTCCGTGCTCGACGCCTTCAAGTCGGCCGACCAGGTGCTCCTCAGCGGTGTCCAGGGCATCACGGACCTCATCACCACCCCGGGTCTCATCAACCTCGACTTCGCCGACGTCAAGTCGGTCATGTCCGAGGCCGGTTCCGCGCTCATGGGCATCGGCTCCGCCCGCGGCGACGACCGCGCCGTGGCCGCCGCCGAGATGGCGATCTCCTCGCCGCTCCTGGAGGCGTCCATCGACGGCGCCCGCGGCGTGCTGCTGTCCATCTCCGGCGGCAGCGACCTCGGTCTCTTCGAGATCAACGAGGCAGCCCAGCTGGTGAGCGAGGCCGCCCACCCCGAGGCGAACATCATCTTCGGCGCCGTCATCGACGACGCCCTCGGCGACGAGGTCCGGGTCACCGTCATCGCCGCCGGCTTCGACGGCGGCCAGCCGCCGGCCCGCCGCGACAACATCATCGGCTCGGTCTCCGCCAAGCGCGAGGAGCCCGCCCCGGCGCCCCGCGCCACCGAGCCCCCCCGCCCGCTCGGCGGACTGGGCACGGTGGCCCCGCGCGAGGAGCCGGCCGCCCCCGCCGAGCCCGCGCCGGCCGTCGGCGAGACCTCGCTGCCGCCCGTCGCGCCGCCGGTGGTCCCGCCGGCCCGCCCGTACCCGGACACCCAGGCCGAAGAGCTGGATGTCCCGGACTTCCTGAAGTGACGCCTTGATAGGGCAGCGTGACGAGAAGAGCGGCGCGCACTTCGCCTTCACCGACCGGTGGGGCGGAGTGAGCGCCGTTCCGTACGAGGAGCTCAACCTCGGCGGCGCGGTGGGCGACGAGCCGACGGCCGTACGGGCCAACCGGAAGCTGGCGGCGGAGGAGCTCGGGCTCGACCCGGCGCGGGTCGTCTGGATGAACCAGGTGCACGGCGCCGACGTCGCCGTGGTCGAGGGCCCCTGGAGCGGCGGGTCCGCCGACGCGGTCCCCTCGGTCGACGCGATCGTGACCGCCACCCGTGGCCTCGCCCTCGCCGTCCTCACCGCGGACTGCGTCCCGGTCCTGCTCGCCGATCCCGTCGCCGGGGTCGCGGCCGCCGCCCACGCCGGCCGGCCCGGAATGGTGGCCGGCGTCGTGCCCGCCGCCGTGAAGGCGATGACCGAGCTCGGCGCCGACGCCTCCCGCATCACCGCCCGCACCGGACCCTCGGTCTGCGGACGCTGCTACGAGGTGCCCGAGGCGATGCGCGCCGAGGTGGCCGCGGTCGAACCGGCCGCCCACGCCGAGACGAGCTGGGGCACCCCGGCCGTCGACGTGGCCGCCGGAGTGCGCGCCCAGTTGGAGCGTCTCGGCGTCCGGGACGTCGAGGACGCCGGGGTCTGCACCCTGGAGTCCCGCGACCACTACTCGTACCGCCGCGATCGCACCACAGGGCGACTCGCGGGATATGTCTGGTTGATCTGAGAAGAGATATGACGGACCGCAAGTCGGAACTCGCCGCGAACCTCGCCCAGGTGGAGGAGCGCATCGCCGCCGCGTGCGCCGCCGCCGGGCGGGCGCGGGAGGACGTGACCCTGATCGTGGTCACCAAGACCTATCCCGCGAGCGACGTCAGACTCCTGCACGAACTCGGGGTGCGGCACGTCGCCGAGAACCGGGACCAGGACGCGGCCCCGAAGGCCGCCGCCTGCGCGGACCTCGACCTGACCTGGCACTTCGTGGGCCAGTTGCAGACCAACAAGGTCCGTTCCGTGGTGGGTTATGCCGATGTGGTGCAGTCCGTCGACCGTTCGAAGCTCGTCACCTCTCTCTCCGCGGCCGCGGAGAAGGCGGGACGGGAGCTCGGCTGCCTGATCCAGGTCGCCCTCGACGCCGAGTCCGGCCACCGGGGCGAGCGCGGCGGGGTGGGCCCGGACGGGATCGAGGAGTTGGCGGCCGCGGTGGAGGCCGCGCCCGCACTGCGGCTCGACGGCCTGATGACCGTCGCGCCGCTCGCCGGTCCGTACGCGGGCCGGCAACGGGCCGCCTTCGAGCGGCTGATGGATTTGTCGACTGTCCTGCGCGCGACCCGTCCAACTGCGAACATGGTGTCAGCAGGCATGAGTGCGGACCTCGAGGAGGCCGTCGCGGCCGGAGCGACACACGTGCGCATCGGTACGGCGGTACTCGGAGTCCGCCCGAAGCTCGGGTAACGTCGCGAAGCAAGTCGGACCACAGCAGAAAATATGGTCATTCCGCCGAGAAGGCGGACGGACCCGTGGATCGCGGGCACTTGGTGACACTGCGACATTCGGTAAGGGCGATCCACCACAGAGCGGAGGATGCAGAGAATGGCCGGCGCGATGCGCAAGATGGCGGTCTACCTCGGCCTCGTGGAGGACGATGGCTACGACGGCCGGGGATTCGATCCCGACGACGACTTCGAACCCGAGCTGGAGCCCGAGCCCGAGCGGGACCGGCGTCACCACCAGCCTCCGCGCCAGGTGGAGCGCGAGGAGCCGGTGCGGGTGGTCACGCCGCCGGCGCCGCGCGAGCCGGTGGCTCAGTCTGTACCGGTACACGCGGAAAGCGGACGTCCTGCCCGAATTGCCCCCGTGGCATCCATCACACCCGAACGTCCGAGCCTGGAGAAGAACGCACCGGTGATCATGCCCAAGGTCGTGTCCGAGCGGGAGCCGTACCGCATCACCACGCTGCACCCGCGGACCTACAACGAGGCCCGTACCATCGGGGAACACTTCCGTGAGGGCACCCCGGTGATCATGAATCTCACGGAGATGGACGACACCGACGCGAAGCGACTTGTCGACTTTGCTGCCGGACTCGTGTTCGGGCTCCATGGCAGCATTGAGCGCGTGACGCAGAAGGTGTTCCTGTTGTCGCCTGCTAACGTCGATGTCACGGCGGAGGACAAGGCCCGCATCGCAGAGGGCGGATTCTTCAACCAGAGCTGAGAGAACGAGACCGAGAACGGCCCGGCCGCGGAGTGCGGCCGGACGAGTGAGAGCACGAGAGCCAGGGGAGAGGGAACCGCGGGATGGGCGTCGCACTGCAGGTGGTCTACATCGCGCTGATGTGCTTCCTCGTCCTGCTGATCTTCCGGCTGGTCATGGACTACGTCTTCCAGTTCGCCCGGTCATGGCAACCCGGCAAGGCGATGGTGGTGGTCCTGGAGGCCACCTACACTGTGACCGATCCACCGCTCAAGCTCCTGCGGCGGCTCATCCCGCCGCTGCGTCTCGGGGGCGTGGCACTCGACCTGTCCTTCTTCGTTCTGATGATCATCGTCTACATCCTGATCTCCGTCGTGAGCAGCTTCGCGAGGTGAGGGTGGAGGACTCTGTGGACGATACGGTCTTGCCGACTGCCGACGACTACGTAGAGGTGAAGAAGAGATGCCGCTGACCCCCGAGGACGTGCGGAACAAGCAGTTCACGACCGTCCGCCTTCGAGAAGGCTATGACGAGGACGAGGTCGATGCCTTCCTCGACGAGGTCGAAGCCGAACTGACCCGACTGCTCCGCGAGAACGAGGACCTGCGCGCCAAGCTTGCCGCGGCGACCCGTGCCGCCGCGCAGAACCAGCAGCAGGGCATGCGCAAGCCGCCGGAGCCGCAGGATCGTCCCGTCGGTCCCGGCGCCCCCGTGCCCGCCGCCATATCCGGACCGCCGGCTCAGCAGCAGGGTCCCATGCAGGGCCCGCCGCAGCTGCCGTCCGGTGCCCCCGCGCTGCCCGCCGGCCCCATGCAGGGCGGCCCGATGCAGGGTGGTCCGATGGGTCCCGGCCCGATGCAGGGCGGTCCGATGGGTCCCGGCCCGATGCAGGGCGGCCCCATGGGTCACCCGCAGCAGCAGCCGATGCAGCCGGCTCCGCAGGCCCCCGGTGGCGACAGCGCCGCGCGTGTCCTCTCGCTGGCCCAGCAGACCGCGGACCAGGCGATCGCGGAGGCCCGTTCCGAGGCCAACAAGATCGTCGGCGAGGCGCGCTCGCGCGCCGAGGGCCTGGAGCGGGACGCCCGCGCCAAGGCCGACGCCCTGGAGCGGGACGCGCAGGAGAAGCACCGCGTCGCGATGGGCTCCCTGGAGTCCGCCCGTGCCACGCTCGAGCGCAAGGTCGAGGACCTGCGGGGCTTCGAGCGCGAGTACCGGACGCGTCTGAAGTCGTACCTCGAGTCCCAGCTGCGCCAGCTGGAGACCCAGGCCGACGACTCGCTGGCCCCGCCGCGCACCCCGGCGACCGCGTCGCTTCCGCCGTCCCCGTCGATGGCCCCGGCCGGCGCGAGCGCCCCGTCCTACGGCGGCAACAGCCCCATGGGCGGTGCCCCGTCCTACGGCGGCCAGCAGCAGATGTCCCCGGCGATGACCCAGCCGATGGCTCCGGTCCGCCCGCAGGCTCCGCAGCCGATGCAGCAGGCGCCGGCGCCGATGCGCGGCTTCCTGATCGACGAGGACGACAACTGAGGCCGGCGGATCAACGCGTGTTGAACGCGTAGCCGTCGTCGGCAGTCCTGAAGGGCCGGGCCCTGGTGAAGACCAGGGCCCGGCCCTTCGGCGTACCCGGGGCAGGGCTCCGGCCCCCGACGCCGGGCGGTGACCGCTCCCGGCCGCCTGCGCGCCGCGGTGGGGACGGCGAAGGGCCCGGCACCGAAGGTTCGGTGCCGGGCCCCTCGGTCCGCGGTTACGCCTTGCGGAGGCGGAAGGCGAGCGACAGCGACTCGTCCTCGAAGGCCTGGCCGTACGTGGTGTCGGCCTCGCCCTGCGCGTAGTCCGTGGCCAGGACCTCGTCGGCGATCAGGGCCGCGTGGGCCGTGAGGGCCTCCGCGGTCTCCGGCGACGTCGAGGTCCAGCGGAGGGCGATGCGGTCCGCGACGTCCAGGCCGCTGTTCTTGCGGGCCTCCTGGATCAGGCGGATCGCGTCACGGGCCAGACCCGCCTTGCGGAGCTCCGGAGTGATCTCCAGGTCCAGGGCGACCGTGGCGCCCGAGTCCGAGGCCACCGACCAGCCCTCCCTCGGGGTCTCCGTGATGATGATCTCCTCCGGGGTCACGGTGATCTGCTCACCGTTGACCTCCAGCGTCGCCTCACCGCCGCGCAGCGCCAGCGCCAGCGCCGCCGCGTCCGCCGCGGCCACCGCCTTCGCCACGTCCTGGACGCCCTTGCCGAAGCGCTTGCCCAGCGCCCGGAAGTTCGCCTTCGCCGTCGTGTCGACCAGGCTGCCGCCCACCTCCGACAGGGAGGCGAGGGAGGAGACGTTGAGCTCCTCGGTGATCTGCGCCTGGAGGTCCTCCGACAGGTCCGCGAAGCCCGCGGCCGCCACCAGCGCCCGCGAGAGCGGCTGGCGGGTCTTCACGCCCGACTCCGCGCGCGTGGCGCGGCCCAGCTCCACCAGGCGGCGGACCAGGAGCATCTGCTCCGACAGGGCCGGGTTCACCAGGGCGGCGTCCGGCTCCGGCCAGGTCGCCAGGTGGACCGACTCGGGGGCGTCAGGGGTGACCGGGACGATCAGGTCCTGCCAGACCCGCTCCGTGATGAAGGGGGTGAGCGGGGCCATCAGGCGGGTGACCGTCTCCACGACCTCGTGCAGGGTGCGCAGGGCACCCTTGTCGCCCTGCCAGAACCGGCGGCGCGAACGGCGCACGTACCAGTTGGACAGGTCGTCGACGAAGGCCGAGAGGAGCTTGCCGGTGCGCTGGGTGTCGTACGCCTCCATCGCCTCGGTGGCCTCGGCCACCAGCGTGTTCAGCTCGGACAGGAGCCAGCGGTCGAGGACCGTGCGGTCGGCCGGGGCCGGGTCCGCCGCGCTCGGCGCCCAGCCGGACGTACGGGCGTACAGCGCCTGGAAGGCCACCGTGTTCCAGTAGGTCAGCAGGGTCTTGCGGACGACCTCCTGGATCGTGCCGTGGCCCACCCGGCGCGCCGCCCACGGCGAGCCGCCGGCCGCCATGAACCAGCGGACCGCGTCGGCGCCGTGCTGGTCCATCAGCGGGATCGGCTGGAGGATGTTCCCCAGGTGCTTGGACATCTTGCGGCCGTCCTCGGCGAGGATGTGGCCCAGGCAGACCACGTTCTCGTACGAGGACTTGTCGAAGACGAGGGTGCCGACGGCCATCAGCGTGTAGAACCAGCCGCGGGTCTGGTCGATCGCCTCGCTGATGAACTGCGCCGGGTAGCGGCTCTCGAAGAGCTCCTTGTTCTGGTACGGGTAGCCGTACTGCGCGAACGGCATCGAGCCCGAGTCGTACCAGGCGTCGATGACCTCCGGCACGCGCGTCGCGGTCCTGCCGCAGCCCTCCGCGGGGCAGGCGAAGGTGACCTCGTCGATGTACGGGCGGTGCGGGTCGAGGCCCGACTGGTCGGTGCCCGTCAGCTCGGAGAGCTCCGCGCGCGAGCCCACGCACGTCAGGTGGTCGTCCTCGCAGCGCCAGATCGGCAGCGGCGTGCCCCAGTAGCGGTTGCGGGACAGCGCCCAGTCGATGTTGTTGTTCAGCCAGTCGCCGAAGCGGCCGTGCTTGACCGAGTCCGGGAACCAGTTCGTGTTCTCGTTCTCTTCGAGCAGCCGGTCCTTGACCGCGGTCGTGCGGATGTACCAGGACGGCTGCGCGTAGTACAGCAGCGCCGTGTGGCAGCGCCAGCAGTGCGGGTAGCTGTGCTCGTACGCGATGTGCTTGAAGAGCAGGCCGCGCGACTCCAGGTCGGCGGTCAGCGCCTCGTCGGCCTTCTTGAAGAAGACGCCGCCGACCAGCGGCACGTCCTCCTCGAAGGTGCCGTCGGGGCGGACCGGGTTCACGACCGGCAGGCCGTAGGCGCGGCAGACCTTGAGGTCGTCCTCACCGAAGGCGGGGGACTGGTGGACCAGACCCGTACCGTCCTCGGTCGTCACGTACTCGGCGTTGACCACGTAGTGGGCCGTGTCCGGGAACTCGACGAGCTCGAAGGGGCGCTGGTAGGTCCAGCGCTCCATGTCCTTGCCCGTGAAGGACTCGCCGGTGGTCACCCAGCCCTCGCCGAGCGCCTTCTCCAGGAGCGGCTCGGCGACGACCAGCTTCTCGTCGCCGTCCGTGGCGACCACGTAGGTCACCTCGGGGTGGGCGGCGACCGCCGTGTTGGACACCAGGGTCCACGGCGTGGTCGTCCAGACCAGCAGCGCGGCCTTGCCGGCGAGCGGGCCGGAGGTCAGCGGGAAGCGCACGTAGACGGAGGGGTCGACGACCGTCTCGTAGCCCTGCGCGAGCTCGTGGTCGGACAGGCCGGTGCCGCAGCGCGGGCACCACGGCGCGACGCGGTGGTCCTGGACCAGCAGGTCCTTGTCGAAGATCTGCTTGAGCGACCACCAGACCGACTCGATGTACGAGGGGTCCATGGTGCGGTAGGCGTCGTCGAGGTCGACCCAGTAGCCCATGCGCGTGGTCAGCTCGGCGAAGGCGTCGGTGTGGCGGGTCACGGACTCGCGGCACTTGGCGTTGAACTCGGCGATGCCGTACGCCTCGATGTCCTTCTTGCCGGAGAAGCCGAGCTCCTTCTCGACGGCGAGCTCCACGGGCAGGCCGTGGCAGTCCCAGCCGGCCTTGCGGGCGACGTGGTAGCCCCGCATGGTCCGGAAGCGGGGGAAGACGTCCTTGAAGACGCGGGCCTCGATGTGGTGGGCGCCGGGCATGCCGTTGGCGGTCGGCGGGCCCTCGTAGAACACCCACTCCGGGCGTCCCTCGGACTGCTCCAGGGTCTTGGCGAAGACCTTGTTCTCGCGCCAGAAGTCGAGCACGGCGTGCTCGAGCGCGGGCAGGTCTACCTGGGCGGGTACCTGGCGGTACTGCGAAGACATCGATCTTCCTCCGGCGGATGTGCCTCGTTCCGTCCGGAGGGACGAGAGCACTGCTCCCGCGGTACCACCCTCCTTGGCCCCGGGCACGGATGCCCTGAGCCCCCTCATTGGGGTCGCGACGCCGGTTCTACTCGCCACGGACGAATCGACGACCGCGGCTTTCTTCCGGCAGCTCCGGGGTGATGCTTCACATCGGGCTCGCCCCCGGGCTCGCACCGTCCCCGGGTCGCTCATGGCTGCGTACGACGCTACTCGTCCCCATCCAAGCCTTTCGCTCAGGCCAGTGTACGGGCCCTCGGCGTGGTCGGCCGACCGCTTTTCCGGTGACCCGAATGGCCACACGGCCCCGCGCGGACTTCGGCTGCGGCCAAGTGGGGGAGGGGCGGTGCGGATAACCCGCCGGGGAGCTGGGCACAACCGATGCAGACTCGCCCCGCAGGGCGCCGGGGCGGGCGGAACGGGCGGCGTGCCCCGTTGCCGCGGGCCTTGGGCCGATTTATCGTCCCAGCACGATTCGCGAGCAAGATCACAAAATGTGAAGGGGCCGCGACATGGTGGCGAAGAAGACCGCCGCGAGGAAGACGACGGCCACGAGAACCACGGCCGCGAAGGCACCGGCCGCGAAGAAGTCCGCGCCCGCGAAGACGACCGCGCCCGCGAAGAAGGCGGCGAAGGCACCCGCCACGAAGGCATCCGCCAACAACACACCCGCCAAGAAGGCGCCGGGAAAGAAGGCGCCCGCCAGTAAGGCCCCTGCCGGTAAGGCCCCCGCCACGAAGACCCCCACCGAGAAGACCCCCACCGAGAAGACCCCCACCAAGAAGACGCCCGCCAAGAAGGCACCGGCGAAGAAGGCGACCGCCCGGAAGGCGACGCCCGCGCCCGCCGCCGATCCGGCGGACACGGCGGCCCTCACCGCGGCGGCCCCGGGAACGAAGACCACCACCACGAAGGCCACCGCCACGAAGACCACCTCCAAGACCACCTCCAAGACCACCGCGAAGAAGACGGCAGGGAAGACGACGACCGCCACGAAGACGCCCGCCACGAAGACGCCCGCGACGAAGACCGCCGCCACCGGGACGGCCGCCGAGAAGACGGCTGCCGGGCAGACGGCGGAGAAGAAGACGGCCGCCACGAAGGCGGCCACCAGGAAGGCCGCCGGGAAGACGGCGGCGCCCCCAGAGACGGCGGCCCCGGCCGGTGAGGCCGCCCCGAAGAACCGGAAGACAGGAGCCAGGACGGTGGCAGCGAAGAAGACCGCGGTTGGCGTCACGACGGCCGGGAGCGAGGCCGCGGTGCCCCCGGCCCGTAGCGGTGAGCTCGCCGTACGGCCCGGTGAGGACCCCTGGACCCCTGAGGAGGTCACCGAGGCCCGCAGCGAGCTCCAGTCGGAGGTGCTGCGGCTGCGCAGCGAGCTGGCCCACTCGCAGGAGGAGCTGACCGGTCTGATGCGCGACTCCGGCGACGGCGCCGGCGACGACCAGGCCGACACCGGCACCAAGAACATCACGCGGGAGCACGAGCTCGCCCTGGCGGCCAACGCCCGCGAGATGCTGGAGCAGACCGAGCACGCCCTGGAGCGGCTCGACGCGGGCACGTACGGCCTGTGCGAGGTCTGCGGGAAGCCCATCGGCAAGGCCAGGATGCAGGCCTTCCCGCGCGCCACCCTCTGCGTGGAGGACAAGCAGAAGCAGGAGCGTCGGGGCTGACGCCGCCGGACGGGTGTGACGTACCCTCGGTGCACAGCAGGCACCTAGGTTGAGGGACTCACGTGGCAGAGGCGGAGAGCGTCATCGGTACGCCGGATTCAGCAGGAGCCGACGAGTCGGCCGCTCCCGAGGAGCGGCCGCAGCCGAAGGGGAAGCGGAAGATCGCGGCGCTGTTCGTGGTCGCCGCGCTCGCCTACCTCCTCGACCTCGGCAGCAAGATGCTCGTGGTGGCGAAGCTGGAGGGGCACGAGCCGATCAAGGTGATCGGTGACCTGCTGCGCTTCGAGGCCGTCCGCAACCCCGGCGCCGCCTTCGGCATGGGCGAGGCCTTCACGATCATCTTCACGTGCATCGCGGCCGTGGTCATCGTGGTGATCATCCGGCTGGCCCGCAAGCTCTACAGCCTGCCCTGGGCGATCGCGCTCGGCCTGCTGCTCGGCGGCGCGCTGGGCAACCTGACCGACCGGATCTTCCGCTCGCCCGGCGTCTTCGAGGGCGCGGTCGTGGACTTCATCGCGCCGGCCCACTTCGCGGTGTTCAACCTGGCCGACTCGGCGATCGTGTGCGGAGGCATCCTGATCGTCCTGCTGTCGTTCCGGGGCCTGGACCCCGACGGCACCGTCCACAAGGACTGACGGCACCACCGTCCGCGGGGGCCCGGCGGTGCGGACGGGGCACTCGCCGCACAAGGCATACTCGTACGGGTGAGCACGAGTCCCGAGATCCGCACGCTGCCCGTTCCCGACGGCCTGGAGGGCGAGCGCGTCGACGCCGCCATCGCCCGCATGTTCGGGTTCTCCCGTACGAAGGCGGCCGAGCTGGCCGCCGCAGGCAAGGTCCAGGTCGACGGTGCCGTCGTCGGCAAGTCCGAGCGGGTCAGCGGCGGCGCGTGGCTCGAGGTCGAGATGCCCGGCGCGCCCGCCCCGGTGCAGGTCGTGGCCGAGCCCGTGGAGGGCATGGAGATCGTCCACGACGACGACGACATCGTCGTGATCATGAAGCCGGTGGGTGTGGCCGCCCACCCCAGCCCCGGCTGGAGCGGCACCACCGTGATCGGCGGCCTGGCCGCCGCCGGCTACCGGATCTCCACCTCCGGCGCCGCCGAGCGCCAGGGCATCGTGCACCGCCTGGACGTCGGCACCTCCGGCCTCATGGTGGTGGCGAAGTCGGAGTACGCGTACACGTCGCTGAAGCGCCAGTTCAAGGAGCGCACGGTCGACAAGCGCTACCACGCCCTGGTGCAGGGCCACCCGGACCCGCTGAGCGGCACCATCGACGCGCCGATCGGCCGGCACCCGAACCACGACTACAAGTGGGCCGTGACCGCCGACGGCAAGCCGTCCGTGACCCACTACGACCTGATCGAGGCCTACCGCGCGGCCTCGCTGCTCGACATCAAGCTGGAGACGGGCCGCACCCACCAGATCCGGGTGCACATGTCCGCCCACCGCCACCCGTGCGTCGGCGACCTCACCTACGGTGCCGACCCGACCATGGCCAAGCGCCTCGGTCTGACCCGCCAGTGGCTGCACGCCGTGCGCCTCGGCTTCGAGCACCCCGGGGACGGGCGGTGGGTCGAGTTCGCGAGCACCTACCCGGCGGACCTGCAGACCGCCCTGGACCGGATCGCCGCGGAGAGCCGGTGACCGCGCCGGAGCGTGAGCCGGTGAGCGCCCCGGAGCGCTTGTCGTACGACGTCCGGGAGGCCGTGGGCCAGGACGACCGCGACGCCTGCTTCGCGGTCCGCCGCGAGGTCTTCGTCGTGGAGCAGGGCGTGCCCCGGGAGCTCGAGTACGACGCGTACGACGAGACCGCCGTGCACCTGCTCGCGGTCCGCGCGGACGGTGTGCCGCTGGGCACCGGGCGGCTGCTCCTGGGAGCGGACGCGGTCGACAAGACCGGCGCCGACGCGTCGGTGGGCTCGCTCGGGCGGCTCGCGGTGGCCGGGGCCGCCCGTGGTCTCGGGGTCGGCGCGGCGCTGGTGCGCGGCATCGAGGAGGCGGCGCGCGAGCGCGGGCTGACCGCCGTCGACCTGCACGCGCAGACGCACGCCCTGGGCTTCTACGAGCGGCTGGGATACGTGGCGTACGGCCCCGAGTTCCCGGACGCGGGGATGCCGCACCGGGCGATGCGGCGCGCGCTGTAGCCGGCGGAGTCCCTCCGCTCTCGCGGGCATGAAGGAGGGCCTGCGGGGAACAGGCCCTGAGGGATGCCACGGGGAAGGGGGTCGCCGCCCCCGGCCCGGTGATCGTGGAGGTGGCTACTTCCAGGTGTGGCAGCCGTGCGGACGCTCGTCCGCGGGTCCGGTGCACTGACCGCTCTGGCCGGCACCGTTTCCGCCGTTGGTCGGCGGGTGCGGGGTCGCCAGCGCGGCCGAGCCGGCGCCGAGAACGCCGGTGATGGCCAGTACGAGAGCGGCCGTGCCGCGCCCGATGCGCTTCATCTGCATGACATCCTCCTGACGAGTTGGCGGAATGTCCCTTTCATGCTATGTCTCTCCGGTTCGCCGGGCAGGGTGAGAAGGTGATCACCGACCTGCCCCGAGGCCGAAAGGGACACCGTGGACCAGCTCGCCCTGCTGTTCCTGCTGCTGCTCGGCGCCGTGCTCACCGTCCCCCTCGGGGAACGGCTCGGGCTGCCCGCACCCGTCCTGATGACCCTCATCGGGATCGTGCTGGCCTTCCTGCCCTTCGTGCCGAACGTCGACATCCCGCCCGAGCTCATCCTTCCGCTGGTCCTGCCGCCGCTGCTCTACGCGTCGGTGCAGCGCACCTCCTGGCGGCAGTTCGCGGCCAACAGGCGGCCGATCTTCCTGCTCGCGGTGGCCCTGGTGTTCGTCACGACGGCCGCCGTCGGCGCCGTCGCGGACGCTCTGGTGCCCGGGATCCCGCTGGCCGCCGCGCTGGCGCTCGGAGCGCTGGTCGCGCCGCCCGACCCGGTCGCGGCGACCGCGGTGGCCGGGTCGCTCGGGCTGCCCCGGCGGCTCGTGTCGATCCTGGAGGGCGAGGGCCTCTTCAACGACGTCACCGCGATCGTGCTCTACCACGTGGCGATCACCGCGGTGGTCAGCGGGCGCTTCTCGTGGCCCGAGGCACTGGGGGAGCTCGTCCTGTCGGCGGTCGTCGCGGTCGCCGTCGGGCTCGCCCTCGGCTGGGTCGCCAACAGGCTGATGGGCTTCCTCGGCGACGCCACGCTGCAGACCGGGCTCACCCTCCTCGTACCGTTCGTCTCCTACATCCTGGCCGAGGAGCTGCACGGCTCCGGCGTGCTCGCGGTGCTCGTCACGGCGCTCTTCCTGGCCGAGCACGCGGTCGACGCCGACGACGTCATGGGGCGGCTGGCCGGCCAGACCTTCTGGGAGGTCGTCGACACCCTGGTCACCGGCATCGCCTTCGGCCTGATCGGCCTGGAGCTCGTGCATGTCTTCGGGGTGGCCGAGGGGCGCGGCGCGCAGATGCTGGGCTGGGGCCTGGCCGTGGTCGGGGTGGTGGTCGGGGTGCGGCTGCTGTGGCTGCTGCCGGCCACCTGGCTGGCGCAGCGGATGCACGACCGCCGGGACGTCGCCGAGGAGATCCCGGTGAGCTGGCGGGAGACCGTCGTCATGTGGTGGTCCGGGATGCGCGGGGTGGCCTCCGTGGCGCTCGCCCTCGCCATCCCGCTCCGTACGGACGACGGCTCGCCCTTCCCGGGCCGGGACGAGCTGGTCTTCATCGCCTTCTGTGTGATCATCGCGACCCTGGTGGTGCAGGGCCTCACGCTGCCCTGGCTGGTGCGCAGGCTCGGGGTGCAGGCGGACACGGACGCCGAGCGGGCCTTCGAGCGGGAGCTGGCGATCCGGGCGGCGAAGGCGGCCCGGCACCGGCTGAAGGAGATCGAGGAGCTGGAGGAGCTGCCCGAGGACGTGGCCGAGCGGCTGCAGCGCGGGGCCTACGACATCGGGGCGCGGATCAGCCCGCACATGGTGGACGAGGAACGGCGGGCCGCGTTCGCGCAGCGCGTACAGCGGCTGCGGTCGGTGCAGCGGATCCAGAAGGAGATGATGTCGGCGGCCCGCCACGCGGTGCTGTCGGCGCGCAGCGAACCGGGAGCCGACCCGGAGGTGGTGGACCGCGTGCTGCGGCAGCTGGACGTGCGCAGCATGCGCTGAGCCGGGGCGGCGGGCCGCGGGTGGCAGGATGGGCGCATGGACATCATGCTCTTCCACTCCGTCTACGGACTGACCCCTTCCGTCGAGGCCGCCGCCGAGCGCCTGCGCGCCGCCGGGCACCAGGTGTGGACGCCCGACCTCTTCGGCGGCCGGACGGTGGGGACCGTGGAGGAGGGCATGGAGCTCAGGGACGGGATCGGGAAGGACGAGCTGCTGAAGCGGGCCGTTCTCGCGACGGCGCCCTACTCGGAGCGGGGCCTGGTCTACATGGGCCTGTCCTTCGGCGCCTCCGTGGCGCAGACGCTGGCGCTCGGCGACGAGAAGGCGCGCGGGCTGCTGCTGCTCCACGGGACCTCGGACATCGCCGAGTCGGCCTCGGTGGACGAGCTGCCGGTGCAGCTGCACGTGGCCGAGCCGGATCCGTTCGAGACGGACGACTGGCTGTCGGCCTGGTACCTGCAGATGCGCAGGGCGGGCGCGGACGTCGAGGTCTACCGCTACCGCGGCGCCGGTCACCTGTACACCGACCCGGAGCTGCCGGACTACGACGCGGAGGCGGCGGAGCGCACCTGGGCGGTGGCGCTGTCCTTCCTGGACAGCCTGTAGGTCCTAGGGCTGTAGGTCTGTAGGGCTGTAGCTCTGCAGGTCTGTAGGGCTGTAGCTCTGCAGGACCGTACGGCGGGAAAAGGGGCGTGGGGGGAGGGGGGGGGGGTTGCTCGGGGGGGGGCGTGGGGGTTTCCCTGTTTTTTTGTCGGCGATGCGAGTTGCCAAATGTGTGCCCTTTTTTGTCCCTACTCGTTCGGGAGA
>NZ_JBHXFE010000014.1:2071-36875 GCF_042722475.1 Streptomyces sp. NPDC127092 | reverse complement strand
TGGGGTTTGGGGGGGTTTTGCCTTTGCGGTTTTGGGGGGTTGTGTTTCGAGGGAACGGGGGGGGGGAAAGGGGGGCGTGCCCCCGGGGGGTTGTTCTCCCTGGGTCCCACGTCGCTGTGTCCGGACGGTCCGTCAGGCGCGGTACGCGGTCCAGGCGTCGTTCATGCGGGCCACCTGGCCGGCGGTGAACTGGTACATGCAGGAGTCGTACGTGTAGTCCATGAAGTTGTGGATCGGGTCCACACCGGTCTTGGAGGCGCACGAGTCACGGCCGGTCGGGCACTGGTAGGCAGCGCTCTTCTCGGCCGGGGTGTCGGCGACGTAGTCGCCGTTGCCGTTGCAGCCGCCCTGGAAGGTGTGGTACAGGCCCAGCCAGTGGCCGACCTCGTGGGTGGCGGTGTCACCCTCGTTGTAGTTGGCGGCGGAGCCGCCGGGCAGCGAGGTGTCGAGGACGACGACGCCGTCCATCGACGGGTTGGACTGGTAGGAGGACGGGAAGGTCGCCCAGCCGAGCAGGCCGCCGCTGAGGTTGGCGGTGTAGAAGTTCAGCGCGTTGGCGCCGCCCTTGCGCAGGGTCTGCTTCATCTGCTTCTCGGCGGTGGAGCCGGAGGCCAGGTTGTACCAGCTGGCGTTGTCCGTGTAGTCGGTTTCGGCCAGGGTGAACTGGAAGCCCGAGTTGACGTTGCCGGTGCCCTGGCCGCCGTAGGCGGCGTTGAGGACGGCGAGCTGGTTGTTGATGTCGGTCGCGCTGAGCTTGCCCGTCGTACCGCTGTGGATGACGTGGAAGTAGACGGGGATCGAGACCGCGGTGGCGCCGAAGGCGCCGGAGGCGTCGGCGCGGCCGGACAGGCGGGCCTCGGCGACTCTCTTCTTCAGGTCCGCGTCCATGGCCTTGGCCTGGTCGGCGGTGATCTCGTTGGGCTCGGCCTTGTGGGCGTCGCCCTTGGCCTTGCGCGCACCGGACACGCCCTCGTGAGCGTCGTGGCTGTCCACGCACTCCTCGGCGGAGGCGCCGGCCAGGGTGGCGGTCGACGGGGCGGCCGCCGGGGCGGACAGCGGGGCCAGGGCCAGGGTTCCGGCCATGACGGCGGTGCCGAGCAGACGACGTGACATACGCGGCGATATACGGGCAAGAGCACGCACGGGTGACTCCTCGTGGGGGTTGGGGAGAGGTACTTCCTCGCCACCGCCGGGGAGATTACGCGTCCATGTCATATGTCGTTGAGGATTGATCAAGCCCAATCATTCGGCGGGCAAATCGGGGCATCAGGAAGAAAAACTTGTGCCGCTTCCGGAGTTTGAGACGTGGACGTAACAGAAGAGATGACGAAGGCGGGTGGTGTGTCCGGATTCGACGCTCCGAACTCGCCACCCGCCGTGATGATGTGATCTTCCGTTAACACGGAAGATCATGGCTGAAAATCGTCGTATCTGTGCCCAGCGGTCTCCGTCAGTGCACCGGCTGGTACACCCGCTCGACACGCTGCGTTCCGCTCAGCGTGCGATACGAACGCGCCCAGGCCGCCGTCGCGCCCCGGTCCGCCCGGTCGGAGACCGTGTAGTAGTCCATCTGCGAACGCTCGGCGGTCACGTCGAGTACTCCGTACCCGTGGTGGTCCATGTCCACCCACTTCACATGGCGGTTGGCGGCCTTGATCGCGCCGGCGGCCACCACGGAGAGCGTGCCCGGCGCCACGTGCAGCAGGTCGTCCAGGTTGTCCGAGGTCACGGACGTGACCACGAACTCCGTCGCCGCCGAGGCCGACAGCGGATAGGTCGAGGCCTTCACCGGAACGTCGTTGGCCCACGCCATGTGGATGTCACCGGTCAGGAAGACCGTGTTGCGGATGCCCCGGTCCGTCAGGTGCTTCAGCAGCTCCTTGCGGTCGTCCGTGTAGCCGTCCCACTGGTCGACGTTGATCGCCAGGCCCTCCTGCGGCAGCCCGAGCAACTCGGCCAGCGGGCCGAGCAGATCGGCCGGCAGCGCGCCGAAGGCCACCGGCGAGATCATCACCGAGGTGCCCACCAGCTGCCAGGTCGCGTCCGAGGCCGAGAGGCCGGACTTCAGCCAGTCCAGCTGCGCCCGCCCGGTGATCGAGCGCTCGGGGTCGTCCACCTTGCCGCTGCCCACGCCCGCCTGCTGCGAACGGAACGAGCGCAGGTCGAGCAGATGGAGATCGGCCAGGCGGCCGAAGCGCAGCCGCCGGTAGACCGTGCCCTCGGTGGAGGTGCGCACCGGCATCCACTCGAAGTACGCCCGCTTGGCGGCCGCGACCCGGTCCGCCCAGGCGCCCTCCGCGCCGGGCGTGTGGTTCTCGGCCCCGCCCGACCAGGCGTCGTTGGCGAACTCGTGGTCGTCCCAGATCGCCACGACCGGGTGCGCCGCGTGCAGCGCCTGGAGGTCGGCGTCCGACTTGTAGGTGGCGTGCCGCAGCCGGTAGTCGGCGAGCGAGACGATCTCGTGCGCCGGCTGGTGCTGCCGGACGGTGTACTCGGCGCTCGGGTACGAGCCGGTGCCGTACTCGTAGATGTAGTCGCCGAGGTGGAGGATCGCGTCCAGGTCGGTGCGGGCGGCCAGGTGGCGGTACGCGGAGAAGTACCCGGCCTCCCAGTTGGCGCAGGACACCACGCCGAAGCGGACTCCGGGCGCGGCCGCGTCGGCGGCGGGCGCGGTGCGGGTGCGGCCGACGGGGGAGACGGTCCCGCCCGCGGTGAAGCGGAACCAGTAGGCCGTGGCGGGCCGCAGGCCCCGTACGTCCACCTTCACGGTGTGGTCGGAGGCGGCGCCGGCGACGGCGGTGCCGCTGGTCACCGTACGGGCGAAGTCACGGTCCTCGGCCAGCTCCCAGCCGACCGTGACGTCCGGGCCCTGGCCGGAACCGGGCAGGGCGTCGGGAGTGGGGGTGACGCGCGTCCAGAGCAGGACGCCGTCGGGCAGCGGGTCGCCGGAGGCGACACCGTGCAGGAAGGAGGGCGCCCCGGCGTCGGCGAGTGCGGGCGAGGCGGCGGCCACCAGCGCCGGCGCGGCGACGGCCGTCACGGCGGCGGCCTTCACCACGGAGCGGCGGCTGGGGGCGGATATGTGGTTACGACTGGTCACGGCCCGTCAGATTACCGACTGGTAGGGCGAACGGGCAGACCTCGGCACAGATGTTCGTCCACTCTTCCCGGCCCGTTCCTCCCGGACCGCGCGTCAGGTGCGCCTCGGCCGGCCCGAACGCCGGTCGCCCTGGGCGTGGGAAAGCCCCCGGAGCGGGCAACTCCGAGGGCTTCCGGGACCGTTCCGGCGCGTGGGCGTCAGGGCTTGAGGACCTTGCCGAGCGCCGCGTTGAACTGCTCGACGGTCAGCGGCGGGTTGTCGCTGCCTTCGGCCGTGAGCGTCTTGCCGTCCATCTTCAGCGTCGGCGTGCCGCGCACCCCGCTCTCGTCGAAGGCCTTGGACATCTTCATCGCCCAGGCGTCGAAGGTGCCGTTCTCGACGTTCTTCCTGAACTCCGCGTTGCCCTTCAGGGCCGGCACGGAGTCCGCCACCTCCAGCAGGTAGGAGTCCTTGGCGAACTTGTCCTGGCTCTCCTCGGGGTGGAACTTCGTCGAGTACAGCGCCGACTTGTACTTCAGGAAGGCCTCCGGGCTCACGTCCAGGGCCGCGCCCAGCGCCGACAGGGCGTTCTTGGAGCCCTCGCCCTGGTCGGCGTTGTCGATGAAGGTCGCGCCCACGTACTTGAGCTTGTACTTGCCGTCGGCGACGTCCTTCTCGACGGTGGCGCCCACGCTCTGCTCGAAGGTCGCGCACACCGGGCAGCGGGAGTCCTCGTAGACCTCCAGCGTCTGCTTCGCCTCCGGCTTGCCGAGGACCACGGTGGTGCCGTCGGTGCCCTCGGTGTTCTTCGGCGCCGTGACGTTCTTCGCGTCGGCGGCGGTCTCCCACGCGCCGGGCTTGCCGGCCTGGACGACGGCGTAGCCGATGCCGCCGGCGATCGCGAGGATGCCGAGCGCCGAGCCGGCGACGATCATCTGGCGGCGCGCCTTCTCCTTCTTGGCCTGCTTCTCACGCTCGATCCGCAGCCGCTCGCGGGCGGCCGCCTTGTTTGCCTGGCTGTTGCGCTTGCTCATGGTCCTGCACTCCGTGACGGGGAGAAGAAAAGGGAGGAAAAGTGAGGGAAGGGGCGCGCGCCGCCCGTCGTGCGCCGCCCGTCGAGCGGGTCGCTCAGACGAGGGCGAGGGCGGGTACGGGCGCGCCGGCCGGAGCCGTACGCCCCGGGCGCGCACCGCGCGGCGGTCCCCGCCGTCCCACGGAGTGCGCGAAGAGCCGGGTACGGGACCGGCGCGGCCGGTCCACGGGGTGCCCGGCGCGCCGCGGGCGGGCCCCGACGGCGCGGAAGAAGGCGGCCGCCACGAGCAGGGGCCGGAACGCGAAGGCCACGGCCGCCCGCAGCAGCCGGGCGAGGGCCCGCTCGCCGCCGCGCAGCCAGGAGGCGGCGCCGAGCCCGACCGCCACATGGGCGGCGAGCAGCAGCCAGGGGACGGCGGGATCGGGCGAGCTCAGCAGGGCCGCGGCCGTGCCGGTCCCCGGAGCCGCCACGCCGGGCAGCGGGGCGCCGACGGCGCCGCCGCACAGCGCGTCCACGTCGAAGCCGACCGTGCGCAGCGAACCGGCCACCGGCCCGCCGGCGGGCCCGTAACAGGCGACCTGTCCGCTGGTGAAGAGCGTGTCGGCGGCCAGTTCGAGCGGGACGAGGAGCCCGGCGATCGGGCCGAGGCCGCGCTCGCGGCCGGCCAGGGCGAACGCCACCGCGAAGACGGCCACGGCGACCGGGACGACCGCGCCGAGCGGCAGCGGCACCCCGGACAGCAGGACGTGCGAGGCCACGGACAGCGTCACGACCAGTGCCGTGAAGAACGCCGCCCGGAGGGCTCTCAGCTGGATTCCTGCCATGTCCATCGCCGTGGAAGTGTGCCATGCCCGCCCGTAAGGCGCCCCTAAGGCCAGGCTGTGAGCGGCCTCGCCGGCCCGCCGGCGGCCCCTACAGGCCCGGGATCCGGCCGTTGCGGAACAGGTCCACGAAGATCTGGTGGTCGGCACGCGCGCGTGCGCCGTACGCGTGGGCGAAGTCCACCAGGAGCTCGCCGAAGCCCTCCTCGTCGCCGGCGATGGCGGCGTCGATGGCCCGCTCCGTGGAGAACGGCACCAGGGAGTGGCCGCTGGAGTCGTCCGCCGCCGCGTGCATGGCCGCCGTCGCCCGGCCGAGGTCGGCGACGGTCGCCGCGATCTCCGCCGGGTCGTCGATGTCCGACCAGTCCAGGTCCACCGCGTACGGCGAGACCTCGGCCACGAGCTGTCCGATGCCGTCGAGCTCCGTCCACCCCAGCCACGGGTCGGCGTGCGCCTGCAGCGCCCGCTGCGAGATCACCGTGCGGTGGCCCTCGTGGTGGAAGTACGCCCGCACCGCCGCGTCCGTCACATGGCGCGCGACCGCCGGGGTCTGCGCCTGCTTCATGTAGATGACGACGTCGTTCTCCAGGGCGTCGCTGTTGCCCTCGAGGAGGATGTTGTACGAGGGCAGGCCGGCCGAGCCGATGCCGATGCCGCGGCGGCCGACGACGTCCTTGACCCGGTACGAGTCGGGGCGGGCCAGGCTCGACTCCGGCAGCGTCTCCAGGTAGCCGTCGAAGGCGGCGAGCACCTTGTAGCGAGTGGCCGCGTCCAGCTCCATGGCACCGCCGCCCGCGCTGAAGCGGCGCTCGAACTCGCGGATCTCCGTCATCGAGTCGAGCAGCCCGAAGCGGGTCAGCGAGCGGGCCTGGCGCAGCGCGTCGAGCAGCGGGCCCTGGGCGCTGTCCAGGGTGAAGGGCGCGATCTCGTCGCTCTTGGCGCCGGTCGCGAGCGCGTGGATCCGCTCCCGGTAGGAGGCGGCGAAGATCCGCACGAGCTCCGTGATCTGGTGGTCGCTGAGCGCCTTCGCGTACCCGATCAGCGCGAGGGAGGCGGCGAGCCGCTTGAGGTCCCAGGTGAAGGGGCCGACGTAGGCCTCGTCGAAGTCGTTGACGTTGAAGATCAGCCGGCCGTTGGCGTCCAGGTAGGTGCCGAAGTTCTCGGCGTGCAGATCGCCGTGGATCCACACCCGGCCGGTCCGCTCGTCCAGGTACGGCCCGCCGTGCGCCTCGCGCTCCAGGTCCTTGTAGAACAGGCAGGCCGTGCCCCGGTAGAAGGCGAAGGCGGAACCGGCCATCTTCCGGAACTTGACCTTGAAGGCGGCGGGGTCGGCCGCGAGCAGCTCGCCGAAGGCGGCGTCGAAGACGGAGAGGATCTGCTCACCGCGCTCGGCGGCGGTGGGCTGGGGGACCGGCATCGAGGAAGCCTCCTGGTGGGGAGCGCGGGGTGCGGGCCGCGCGGGATGTGGCCGAAAATTGTGCATGACAAATGGGACAGGTGTTCTCTGTCTCCCAACGCGCGACGGTACCCGCGAGTGCCCGCTCGCTGTCAGTGCGGCGACGTAGACTTCCACGCTGACCCGCCAGAAGTTCATTGGAGGCATCCCCCGTGACCAAGCCGCCCTTCACGCACCTCCACGTCCACACCCAGTACTCCCTGCTGGACGGTGCCGCGCGGCTGAAGGACATGTTCAACGCGTGCAACGAGATGGGCATGACCCATATCGCCATGTCCGACCACGGAAACCTCCACGGCGCGTACGACTTCTTCCACAGCGCCACGAAGGCCGGCGTGACGCCGATCATCGGCATCGAGGCCTACGTCGCCCCGGAGTCCCGCCGCAACAAGCGGAAGATCCAGTGGGGCCAGCCGCACCAGAAGAAGGACGACGTCTCCGGCTCGGGTGGTTACACCCACAAGACGATCTGGGCGGCGAACAACACCGGGCTGCACAACCTCTTCCGGCTGTCCTCCGACGCGTACGCCGAGGGCTGGCTCCAGAAGTGGCCGCGCATGGACAAGGAGACCATCTCCCAGTGGTCGGAGGGCCTGATCGCCTCCACCGGCTGCCCCTCCGGCGAGCTCCAGACCCGGCTGCGTCTCGGCCAGTTCGACGAGGCCCTGAAGTCCGCCTCCGAGTACCAGGACATCTTCGGCAAGGACCGGTACTTCCTGGAGCTGATGGACCACGGCATCGAGATCGAGCGCCGGGTCCGCGACGGCCTCCTGGAGATCGGCAAGAAGCTCGGCATCCCGCCGCTGGTCACCAACGACTCGCACTACACGTACGCGCACGAGGCCGCCGCCCACGACGCCCTGCTGTGCATCCAGACCGGCAAGAACCTCTCGGACCCCGACCGCTTCAAGTTCGACGGCACCGGCTACTACCTGAAGTCCACGGACGAGATGTACGCCATCGACTCCTCGGACGCCTGGCAGGAGGGCTGCCGCAACACGCTGCTGGTCGCCGAGCAGATCGACACCACCGGCATGTTCGAGAAGCGCGACCTCATGCCGAAGTTCGACATCCCCGAGGGCTACACCGAGGTCACCTGGTTCCGCGAGGAGACCATGCGGGGCATGCACCGGCGGTTCCCGAACGGGATCCCCGAGGACCGCATGAAGCAGGTCGAGTACGAGATGGACACCATCATCTCGATGGGCTTCCCGGGCTACTTCCTCGTCGTCGCCGACTTCATCATGTGGGCGAAGAAGCAGGGCATCGCCGTGGGCCCCGGCCGGGGCTCCGCGGCCGGCTCGATCGTCGCGTACGCCATGGGCATCACCGACCTCGACCCGATCCCGCACGGACTGATCTTCGAGCGCTTCCTCAACCCCGAGCGCATCTCCATGCCCGATGTCGACATCGACTTCGACGAGCGCCGGCGCGTCGAGGTGATCCGGTACGTGACCGAGAAGTACGGCGCCGACAAGGTCGCCATGATCGGCACGTACGGAAAGATCAAGGCCAAGAACGCGATCAAGGACTCCGCCCGCGTCCTCGGCTACCCGTATGCGATGGGCGACCGGCTCACCAAGGCCATGCCCGCCGACGTCCTCGGCAAGGGCATCGACCTCGACGGCATCACCAACCCCTCCCACCCGCGCTACAGCGAGGCGGGCGAGATCCGGGCGATGTACGAGAACGAGCCGGACGTGAAGAAGGTGATCGACACCGCCAAGGGCGTCGAGGGCCTGGTCCGTCAGATGGGTGTCCACGCGGCCGGCGTGATCATGTCCAGCGAGCCGATCGTCGACCACGCCCCGATCTGGGTGCGGCACACGGACGGCGTGACCATCACGCAGTGGGACTACCCGCAGTGCGAGTCGCTCGGCCTGCTGAAGATGGACTTCCTGGGCCTGCGCAACCTCACCATCATGGACGACGCCGTCAAGATGGTGAAGGCCAACAAGGGCGTGGAGCTGGACCTGCTCGCCCTGCCGCTGGACGACCCGAAGACCTTCGAACTGCTCCAGCGCGGTGACACCCTCGGCGTCTTCCAGTTCGACGGCGGCCCCATGCGGTCCCTGCTGCGGCTGATGAAGCCCGACAACTTCGAAGACATCTCCGCCGTGTCCGCGCTCTACCGCCCGGGCCCGATGGGCATGAACTCGCACACGAACTACGCGCTCCGCAAGAACGGGCAGCAGGAGATCACCCCGATCCACCCGGAGCTCGAGGAACCCCTCAAGGAGGTACTCGACGTCACCTACGGCCTGATCGTCTACCAGGAGCAGGTGCAGAAGGCCGCCCAGATCATCGCCGGCTACTCGCTCGGCGAGGCCGACATCCTCCGCCGCGTCATGGGCAAGAAGAAGCCTGACGAGCTGGCGAAGAACTTCACCATCTTCCAGGCCGGCGCCAAGAAGAACGGCTACAGCGACGAGGCCATCCAGGCCCTCTGGGACGTCCTGGTCCCCTTCGCCGGCTACGCCTTCAACAAGGCGCACTCCGCCGCGTACGGCCTGGTCTCCTACTGGACCGCCTACCTCAAGGCGAACTACCCCGCCGAGTACATGGCGGGACTGCTCACCTCGGTCAAGGACGACAAGGACAAGTCCGCCGTCTACCTGAACGAGTGCCGCCGCATGGGCATCAAGGTGCTCCCGCCGAACGTCAACGAGTCCGAGGCGAACTTCGCCGCCCAGGGCGACGACGTGATCCTCTTCGGCCTCACCGCCGTCCGCAACGTCGGCGCCAACGTCGTCGAGTCGATCATCAGGACCCGCAAGAGCAAGGGGAAGTACAGCTCCTTCCCCGACTTCCTCGACAAGGTCGAGGCCGTGGTCTGCAACAAGCGGACCGTCGAGTCGCTGATCAAGGCCGGCGCCTTCGACACCATGGGCCACACCCGCAAGGGCCTGGTCGCCCAGCACGAGCCCATGATCGACACCGTGGTGGCGGTCAAGCGCAAGGAGGCCGAGGGCCAGTTCGACCTCTTCGGCGGCATGGGCGACGAGGGCGGCGACGAGCCGGGCTTCGGCCTCGACGTCGAGTTCTCCGACGTCGAGTGGGAGAAGGCCTACCTGCTCGCCCAGGAGCGCGAGATGCTCGGCCTCTACGTCTCCGACCACCCGCTCTTCGGCCTCGAGCACGTCCTGTCCGACAAGACCGACGCCGGCATCTCCCAGCTCACCGGCGGCGAGCACGCGGACGGCGCGGTCGTCACCATCGGCGGCATCATCTCCGGCCTCCAGCGGAAGATGACCAAGCAGGGCAACGCCTGGGCCATCGCCACCGTCGAGGACCTGGCCGGCTCCATCGAGTGCATGTTCTTCCCGGCCACCTACCAGCTGGTCTCCACCCAGCTGGTCGAGGACGCGGTCGTCTTCGTCAAGGGCCGGCTCGACAAGCGCGAGGACGTCCCCCGCCTGGTCGCCATGGAGCTGATGGTCCCGGACCTGTCGAACGCGGGCACCAACGCGCCGGTCGTCCTGACCATCCCGACGGTCAAGGTCACCCCGCCGATGATCAGCCGGCTGGGCGAGATCCTCCAGCACCACAAGGGCAACACCGAGGTCCGGATCAAGCTCCAGGGGCCGCGCTCGACCACCGTGCTCCGGCTCGACCGGCACCGGGTCCAGCCCGACCCGGCGCTCTTCGGCGACCTCAAGGTGCTGCTCGGCCCGTCCTGCCTGGCCGGATAGCGGACTCGTCCGGCCGTCCGGACCCCGCCGCACGCGCAAGGGGCGCGCCCGTCGTCACGGGCGCGCCCCTTTGCCGTCGGCTCGTGCCTCCGGCTTGTCCGCCGTCGGCGCGTCAGTTGTGGCCGAAACGCTTCTGCCGGCCCTTGCGGGCCATGTCGCCCGGGGTGACCTGGGCGGCGCGCTGCTCGGCCTGGGACTCCATCGAAGACTGCTGGGCCTGCTGCGCACCGCGCTCGGCCTGCGAGCCGCGCTGCTGACTGCGGTCCTGCTTCCGGTTCTTGGCCATGGTGATGATGCCTCCTCAAAGGGGTGTGGGGGCCAGGGCCGCTGTCAGACTCACACACGGCAGGAAGCGCCGCATTTTGGATCATTACGGACGGTAAACGCCGTCTTCCGGGCACCCCCACGTGAGATCCGCCACGCCGATGATCCAGTTCCGGACGTCAACCCCACCGCGGTCGGGCAGACTCGGAGGAACCCGGAGCACTTCCGATCCCGAGGTTCCCGCAGGGCTTCCCGAAGCTTCCCGAAGCGCTTTCCGAAAGAGGGTGGAACACGTGGACCGATGCGTCGTCCTGGTGGATGCCGGCTACCTCCTTGGCGCCGCCGCCAGCCTCCTCGCCGGCGAACCGGCCCGCTCGCGGATCACCGTCGACCACGCCGCACTCGTCCAGCAGCTGCGCGAACGCGCCGAGGCCGACACCCAGCAGCCGCTGCTGCGGATCTACTGGTTCGACGGCGCACCCGACCGGGTGCCGCAGCCCGAGCACCGCCGGCTGCGCGTCATGCCCCGCGTCACCGTCCGGCTGGGCGCCCTGACCCGCAGCGACGGCCGCTGGGCCCAGAAGGGCGTCGACGCGGCCATGCACACCGAGCTCACCGAGCTCTCCCGCAACCGCGCCTGCTCCGACATCGTCCTCGTCACCGGCGACGGCGACCTGCTGCCCGGCCTGATGTCCGCCAAGGAACACGGCGTCGCCGTCCACCTGTGGGCCGTCCAGGCCGCCGACGGCGACTACAACCAGTCCGAGGACCTGGTCGCCGAGGCCGACGAGCGGCGCGTCCTCGACCGCGCCTGGATCACCCGCGCCGTCCGCGCCAGGGACCTCACCGGACTGTGCGCCCCTCCGCCCGCGCCCCGCCCGGAGATCGCCGCGATCCTCTCCGCGCCGCTGCCCGAGTCCGCCCTCGCCGCCTCCGCCGAACGGGCCGCCGCGGCCGCGCACAACGGCTCCGCCACGTCCGCGCCCGCCGCTCCCGCCGACACCCCGGACCCCGACCCGGCACCCGCGGGCGCGGCGGTCAACGGTGCCGGCGTCCCGGCGCCCGCCACCGCCAGGAACGTCCCCACCCCCAAGGACCTCGCCGCACTGCGCGGCCCCACCGCGCCGGCCGCGCCGAGCGCGCACGGCGCCACCCTGCGCTGGTCCTCCGACAAGGGCTGGATCGACCGCCCCACCCCGTCCCTCGGCGAACCCGCCGAGACGGCGTCCCTGCCCACCCTCGCCCAGCTCACCAGCGCCGAGCAGCGCTGGGCCGACCGCGAGGAGGACATCACCACCGTCGGCGGCGACCCCTACGAGGTCGGCCAGGTCTTCGCCCGCCGCTGGCTCGACCGGCTCCCCGAGCCCGGCCACGTCCCCAAGCTCGCCACCATGTACCCGCGCATCCCGCACCGCATCGACGGCGAACTCCTCCGCTACGCCGCCCGCTTCGGTCTGCTCGCCCACAAGGACGACCAGATCGACGAGCACGACCGCTACGCGATCCGGGCCGGCTTCTGGCGCGAGATCGACGTCCACGCCGCCGCGCAGCACGCCCCCGCGCCCGAGGAGAGCCGGGGGACCCCGTAGGCTCATCCCTTGTGAGTACGGTGTGCGCGGTGCGGGACCTGGTGAAGACGTACCCCGCCACACGCGGCAGACGCGGCACGCCCGCGACCCCCGAGGTACGGGCCACCGACGGGATCAGCCTCGATGTGCGCGGCGGCGAGATCTTCGGCCTGCTCGGCCCCAACGGCGCCGGCAAGTCCACGCTCGTCCGCCAGCTCACCGGCCTCATGCGCCCCGACTCCGGCACCGTCCGGATGCTCGGCCACGACCTGGTCCGCCACCCCGAGCGGGCCGCCCGGCTCCTCGCCTACCTCGGCCAGGAGTCCACGGCCCTCGACGAGCTGACCGTCGCCCTCGCCGCCGAGACCACCGGCCGGCTGCGCGGCCTCGGCACCCGCGAGGCCCGCGCCGCGCGCGACGCCGTCCTCGACGAGCTGGGCCTCGGCGAGCTCGCCGGCCGGCCCCTGAAGAAGCTCTCCGGCGGCCAGCGCCGGCTCGCCTGCGTCGCCGCCGCCCTCGTCGGCGAGCGGCCCGTGCTCGTCCTCGACGAACCCACCACCGGCATGGACCCGGTCGCCCGCCGGGCCGTCTGGGCCGCCGTCGACCGGCGGCGCGCCGACCACGGCACCACCGTCCTGCTCGTCACCCACAACGTCATCGAGGCCGAGACCGTCCTCGACCGGGTCGCCGTCCTCGACCGCGGCCGCGTCATCGCCTGCGACACCCCCGCCGGACTCAAGGAGAGGGTCGCGGGCGAGGTACGGGTCGAGCTGGTCTGGCGCGAGCACGCCCCGCTGGACGTCCCCGAGGTCGCCGCGCTGCGCACCTCCGCCCAGGAGTCCGGCCGCCGCTGGGTGCTCCGGCTCGCCCCCGACGAGGCGCGTGCGGCGGTCGCCGCGGTGACCGGCGGGGCGGCCTTCGCGGCCCTGGACGACTTCACCCTGGCGACACCCAGCCTGGAGGACGTGTACCTGGCGCTCGGCGGCGAGACCCGGGGACTGGTGAAGGCATGACGCACCCCAGGACGCACCGCGTCACGGACCCGTACGCGTACGAGTCGACCGTCAGGAGCTGGACGAGTTGAGCACCCTGCCCGCCGAGGCCCTCACGGCCGGCGTGCCCGTCGGCCGGGCCCGCGACGAGGAGCCGGACGCGGCCCCGCTCGCCCCGCGCGCCCGGCTGCTGCCCGCGCTCGGCGCGGTCTACCGTGCCCAGCTCTCGCGCGCCCGGGTCGCCCGGATCCCGCTGCTCTTCGTGGCGACCTTCCAGTCGATCGGGATCATGGTCCTGATGCGGGGCGTCGTCGACGGCGGCTCGGAGGCCCGCGCCGTGGTCGCCGGCTCCGCCGTGCTCGTCGTCGCCTTCGTGGCCCTCAACCTGCTCGCCCAGTACTTCGGGCAGCTGCGCGCGAGCGGCGGGCTCGACCACTACGCGACGCTGCCCGTGCCGCCCGCGGCCGTGGTGCTCGGCGCCGCCGGCGCGTACGCCTCCTTCACCGTGCCCGGGACGGTGGTGACCGCGGTCGCCGGCTCGGTGCTCTTCGGGCTTCCGCTCGGCCATCTGTGGATCCTGGCGGCGGTGGTGCCGCTGTCCGGGGCCGCGCTCGCCGGCCTCGGCGCGGCGCTCGGCCTGCTCGCCCCGCGCCAGGAGCTCGCCACCCTGCTCGGCCAGCTCGGCATGTCGGCGGCGCTGCTGCTCGGCGTGCTGCCCGCCGAGCGCCTGCCCGCCCCGATCGGCTGGGCACGGGACCTGCTGCCCTCCACGTACGGCGTGGAGGCCCTGGCCCGCACCTTCGACACCCACCCGGACTGGACGGCCGTCTGCCTCGACCTCGCCGTGTGCGGGGCGGTGGGCGTCGTCTCGCTCGCGGTCGCCACCTGGGCCTACCGGAGGGCCGCGGTCCGCTGAGGGGCGTCGCGGGCCCCGGTCCGCTGAGGCGGCGCACAGCCGTACCTGGCACGATGGCGTCGTGACCGCACCTCTGACTCCGCCGCACCAGCCGCCGCACGACTCCGCCTGGCCCGCGCCCGACCCGGTGCCGCCCGCATCGGGCGGCGCCCCGAACACGGCGGCCGAGCTGCGGCAGTCCGCCGTGGTGGTCGCCGCGTCCGTGGTGGCCGGGGCGCTGCTCGGTCTGCTGTGGCTGTGGCTGGCGCCGCGGGTCACGCTGTTCTCCGACGGCAAGGCGGTCTACCTCAAGAACAGCGAGGGCGAGTCCGCCATCGGCATGGACGGGACGTTCGTCCTGATCGCCCTCGGCTTCGGCGTCCTCGCCGCCGCCCTGGTCTTCCTGATCCACCGGCACGGCGGCGTCGCGCTCGTCCTCGGCCTCGCGGCCGGCGGCGTCCTCGGCTCGCTCCTCGGCTGGGGCGTGGGCGTCTGGCTCGGCCCGGAGCGCAACGTCGTCGCCCACGCCAAGGCGGTCGGCCCCGACGTCCTCTTCGAGGCGCCGCTGGAGCTCAAGATGGGCGCCGCGGCGATGCTGGCCTGGCCGATCGCCGCGATGATCGTCCACCTCGCCCTCACCGCCCTGTTCGGACCGCGCGACCCGGAGCCCGAGGACGGGCCCTGGCCGCCGACGCCCACGCCGCCGCAGGGCTGAGCGCCGGGCGGGTGGTGCCGCGGCCGGCGTTCCCGCGTCAGCCGCGGCCGATGGGCGCCAGGACCGCGTCCGTGAGGGCCGCCAGGTCCTGCGGGGCCAGTTCGACCTCCAGGCCACGGCGGCCCGCCGAGATGCAGATCGTCTCGTGGCCGGACGCCGAGTCGTCCAGGACCGTGCGCAGCCGCTTGCGCTGGCCGAGCGGCGAGATGCCGCCGCGCACGTAGCCGGTGGTGCGCTCGGCCGCCGCCGGGTCCGCCATCGCCGCCCGCTTGCCGCCGACCGCCGAGGCCAGCGCCTTCAGGTCGAGCTGCCCGGCGACCGGGACGACGGCGACCGTCAGCTCGCCGTCCACGTCCGCGACCAGCGTCTTGAACACCCGGTCCGGGGAGACGCCCAGCGCCTCGGCGGCCTCCTCGCCGTACGAGGCCGTCGCCGGGTCGTGGTCGTACGCGTGCAGCGTGTACGGCGTGCCCGCGGCCGTCAGCGCGACCGTGGCCGGGGTCCCGCCGCCGCTCCCGCCGTTCTTCTTCTGCTTCTTCGCCACGCAGAACCCTCCTGGTTCGGTGCTTCGCTCAGTTCGGGCTGGTCGGTGCGCGGGTCAGCTCCACCGCCGGGAGCGAGGGGAGGTGGCGCAGCACCGCCGTCTCCGAGCGGAGCAGGGTCAGTTCCTCGCGCAGCCGGGTCGCCGTGTCCGGCGCCTGGAGCAGCCGCTGCTTGGCCGGGATGTCGAGCACGGCCGCCGCGGCGACCAGGTACGACACGACCGAGGGGTCGTCCGGCAGCTCGCTCGTCGTCATCGAGCGCTCCCGGGCGCCCGCGAGCCGCTTCTGGTACGAGCGGAAGGCCCGCAGCACGCCCTCGGCCAGCGCGTCCGCGTCCTCGCCCCGCTCCTCGGGGATCTCCTCGACCTCCGCGGTGAGGAAGGGGCCGCTCGCGTCGACGGAGAGCAGCTTCACGCGGACGGTCCCGGTGACCATGACCTCGAAGCCGCCGTCGGCGCGCTGCCGGATCGACGCCGCGTCGGCCACACAGCCGACCCGGTGGAAGGCCTGGATCGGGTCCGGGCCGAAACCGGCCGCGGGGCCCTTCTCCGGCAGCGCCGTCTGGTCCGGCAGGCCCGGCGCCGTCGGCGCGACCTCACGGCCGTCGCGGATCGCCACGACGGCGAAGCGCCGCGGCTCGGACTCGTCCGTGCGGAGCAGCTCGCGCATCATGGCGCGATAACGCTCCTCGAAGACGTTCAGCGGCAGCACGAGTCCCGGGAACAGCACCGTGTTCAGCGGGAAGAGAGGCAGGCGGGCGGTGGTCACAGCGGTCAAGCGTAATGGCCGCCGGGTCCGCCCCCGTCGGCCCGTCCCGCAACCGCCGGAAGGACCTCCGGCGGCCGTCCGGCGGCGGCGCCCAGCGGAGTGCGGCGGGCCACCTCCCGGACGGTGAGGGCGCGTGCGTCCAGGAAGCCGCGCAGCGGGTCCTCGGCGACCAGCGTCCACGGGAACGTGGTGGCCTGCGGCCCGATCCGGCCGAACTCCGCCAGGGCGTCGTGCCAGCGGCCGCGCTCCACCAGGACGTGCACCAGGAGGTTGCGCACCTCGGCCGGCCACAGGTCGCCCGCGGGGTACTCCGCCGACAGCGCGAGGGCCCGGTCGGCCGCCGCGTCGATCCGGTCGGCCGGCACGCCGTGCTCGCGCCCGGGCCCCGCGAGCAGCTGGGCGAACGCCGCCCGCACCGGCAGCGCCTGCGCCAGCGAGCCCGGCAGCGCGTCCTCCGCGGCCTGCTCGGCGAAGTCGAAGCACTCGCGGTGCGAGCCGTACCACTGCGCCGACAGGTACTTCAGCGCGGCCACGTGGCTGGCGTAGTGGTGCGGGGCACGGCGCACGGCCTGCTCCCACAGCGTCTCGAAGACCGTGTGCCCGGCGTGGGTGCCGCGCGCGTGGTCCAGGGCCAGCCGCCACGGCACCGGGTCGCGCGGCGCGGCCTCGGCCGCCGCCTCGATCAGCGGCCCGAGCTCGCGCAGCCGCTCGGCCCTGGCCGGCGACCCCCAGGCACGGCGGACCGCCAGCTGCGCCTTGACGAGCAGGGCGTCCGGGTCGCGCGGCGCGGTCGACAGCCAGTGCTCGAGCCAGCCGTCCCTGCGGTACGCGAAGGCGCTCAGGCGCGTGACGTAGCGGTCCCGGTCCTCCCACTCGGCGGCGTCCCGCGTGGTGGCGAGCAGCTTGGCCGCCGGCTCCGGGTCGGCGAGGGCGGCGGCGACCAGCGCCGGGGCGAGCCGCCCGTCCGGCGCGTCGAGCAGCACGTCGTCGTCCGGCGCGAGGGCGGCGGCGAGCCGCGGGGCGTGCCGGACCATGCGGGTGGTGCCGATCAGGGCGCGGAGGAGTGACATGGTGCGAAACATTGAAAACCGCAGGTGAGAGCCGCGCCAGTGGGGGACTGTGAAGCTTTGGTGGCGGCGGGAAGGTTGTGCTGACGGGGGTCAAGACAGCGTAAAGAAAGGGGCGAATCGGTGCTCGCACCACCCCCCGTCCGCACAACCGGAAGCCGTCCGCACAACCGGAAGCCTTCAGCCCCCGCGCGGCCCGCAGCCCCTGCGGCCGTCAGTCCGCGCGTCCGCCAGCCCCCGCGGCTGACAACCCCCGCCGCCGTCAGCCCCTGCGCAGCAGCCGGGACGCTCCCGCGGCCACCGTCGTGGCGAGCACCCAGCCCAGCAGGATCAGCGCCGTGGACGCCCACTGCCAGAAGCCCTCCAGCCGCCAGTAGCCCACCTGCCCCAGGTCGATCACCGGAAGCAGCAGGTCGAGCGCGTACAGCGTGGCGTTCCAGTGCGGCGACTCGCCCGGCTTCAGCGGCACCGCGTCGTAACGCGAGAAGGCCACCGTGCCCGCCGCCCACAGGACGGCCATCCACAGCGCCGCCCGGCCGGGCCGGTAGCCGTACGCCACCGTCAGGTCCTGGACCCAGCCCCACAGCTTCCCGGCCACCGGCAGCGTCTCCCGGCGCCGCCGCTGCTTGGCGAGCAGCACCTCACGGGCGTCGGCGTCCTCCCCGCTGTTGCGCAGCACCGTCGCCAGGCGCTCGTACGGCTCCGGCGCGTACTCCGGCGTGGCCGCCGCGACCCACTCCAGGCGCCGGGCCAGCGGGAAGTGCCCGTACGGCACCAGGTTCTCGTAGACGAACCCGCCCATCGCGAGCCCGCCCGGGCCCGGCCAGCTGCCGGCCAGGTCGATGAGCGTCACCACCTTCGCCCCGTTGAGCACCACCCGGCCCTCCTCGGGGCGCTCCCCGTTGAAGCGCAGCTCCGGGGTGACGATCCGGCGCAGCGACAGCTCCTCCCGGCGCGAGCCGTCGAGCACGAACCGGGCGTAGTGCAGGTCGACCGAGTCGCCGAAGCGGCCGTCGTCCAGCCGCACCCCGCCGTGGCACTCGACCGGTTTGCGCCGCGCACCCTGCGCCGGCGTCACCCCGTAGGGCGGGGTGGCCGTCGCGTGCCCCGAGGTCTCGTAGACCCAGGCCGCGTTCAGGTAGAGCGTGCGCTCCACCGTCAGCTGCGGCGCGTTCAGCGCGCGGCGCTGCTGGGCGCCGCGCAGCACGCTGCCCCGCAGGCTCAGCGACACGCCGACCTTCGCGCCGCGCAGGCTCACCTCGCCGTACGTCTCGATCAGCTCGGCCTGGAGGTCCTGCGCCACCACCATGCCGTCCGCCGTGATCGCCCGGCCGCGGCGGTCCGGCCACACCCGGATCTGGTTGATCAGCAGGTCCGTGCCGATCTGCGCGTCCGTCAGCCGGATGCCCCGCTCGACCCGGCAGCGCGGCAGATGGAGGTCGCCCTCGGTGTGCAGCCGCGCCGCCTCCAGGCGCGGTATCGCGCACTCCACCATCCGCAGCGTCCCGAAGCGGGCCTCGGGAAGCACCACCTCGCCGTCGAAACGGCAGCCGTGCAGCTCCACGTACGGCCCTATCGTGCCGCCCGCGAGATACAGCACCCCGGTGATCCGTGCCCCGCGCAGCTTCAGCGCCGCGACCCGCCCGGACACGGCCGGCGGCCCGTCGAGCAGCAGCAGCGCCACGATCTCCGCCCGGACGCTGCGCTCCGGCCCCCACGCCGTCCGCAGCGCGAACGGATCGTCCCGCTCGGCGACCCCCTCCCTCAGGTCACAGGTCCCGCCCACCCGGAACGCCCTCCACATGGCCCGCTCCGGCCGGGTCAGGCCCTCGGGCATCCCGTCGTCCTCGCGCGGCTCGGTCACTGCCGCCCCCTCGCTTCCCACGATTCCGCTTCCCCGGATTCGTACAGCCGTTCTTCCCGCTGAGTGACGGACTGAACGCTAACGGTCAGGAGTGGCGACAAGACGCCAGAGTGGCCTGTATCAGCCAGTGATACGGGCGTCCGGCGCCGTGGGCCGTCTGAGAGAATTGACCCGTGATCTCTCGAATCGATCTGCGCGGCGAGGCCCTCCCCGAGGGTTCCGCCCTGCGTGACCTGCTGCCCCGTGCCGAGTTCGACGTGGAAGCCGCCCTGGAGAAGGTGCGGCCGATCTGCGAGGACGTCCGGCATCATGGCGCGGCGGCCGTGATCGACTACGGGGAGAAATTCGACGGCGTCCGTGTCCCCAGCCTGCGCGTGCCCGCGGAGGCGATCACCCGCGCCCTCGACGAGCTCGACCCCGCCGTCCGCGCGGCCCTCGAGGAGTCCATCCGCCGCGCCCGCCTCGTCCACCGCGAGCAGCGCCGCACCACCCACACCACCCAGGTCGTGCCCGGCGGCACCGTCACCGAGAAGTGGATCCCCGTCGAGCGCGTCGGCCTGTACGTGCCGGGCGGCCGCGCCGTCTACCCGTCCTCCGTCGTGATGAACGTCGTCCCGGCCCAGGAGGCCGGCGTCGAGGGCCTCGCCGTCGCCTCGCCCCCACAGAAGGAGTTCGGCGGGCTGCCGCACCCGACGATCCTCGCCGCCTGCGCCCTCCTCGGCGTCGACGAGGTCTACGCCGCCGGCGGCGCCCAGGCGATCGCCATGTTCGCGTACGGCACGGAGGACACCGCCGGCGAGCCCGGCTGCGCCCCCGTCAACCTGGTGACCGGCCCCGGCAACATCTACGTCGCCGCCGCCAAGCGCCTCCTCAAGGGCCGCATCGGCATCGACGCCGAGGCCGGACCGACCGAGATCGCGATCCTCGCGGACTCCACCGCCGACCCGGTCCACGTCGCCGCCGACCTGATCAGCCAGGCCGAGCACGACCCGATGGCCGCCTCCGTCCTCGTCACCGACTCCGAGGAGCTGGCCGAGGCCACCGAGGCCGAGCTGAAGACCCAGGTCGCCGCCTCCAAGCACGTCGACGACCGGATCGCCCCGGCACTGGCCGGAAAGCAGTCCGCGATCGTCCTCGTCAAGGACCTCGCCGACGGCCTCAAGGTCGTCGACGCCTACGGCGCCGAGCACCTGGAGATCCAGACCGCCGACGCCGCCGCCGTCGCCGACCGGGTCCGCAACGCGGGCGCGATCTTCGTCGGCCCCTGGGCGCCGGTCTCCCTCGGCGACTACTGCGCGGGCTCCAACCACGTGCTGCCCACCGGCGGCTGCGCCTGCCACTCCTCCGGCCTGTCCGTGCAGTCCTTCCTGCGCGGCGTCCACATCGTGGACTACACGCGCGACGCCCTCGCCGAGGTCGCCCACCACGTGGTGACCCTCGCCGAGGCGGAGGACCTGCCCGCGCACGGCGCCGCGATCAAGGCACGGTTCGGATGGAAGGTTCCCGAGAGCAAGTGACCCAGCGCAAGACCATCGGGATCGACGACCTTCCGATCCGTGACGAGCTGAAGGGCAAGTCGCCCTACGGCGCGCCCCAGCTCGACGTGCCCGTCCAGCTGAACACCAACGAGAACCCGTACCCGCTGCCCGAGCCTCTGGTGGCCCGGATCGCGGAACGGGTCGCCGAGGCCGCCCGCGGCCTCAACCGCTACCCCGACCGGGACGCCGTCGAGCTGCGCACCGAGCTCGCCCGCTACCTCACCCGCACCACCGGGTACGAGGTCGCCCGGGAGAACGTGTGGGCCGCCAACGGCTCCAACGAGGTCCTCCAGCAGCTGCTGCAGACCTTCGGCGGGCCCGGCCGCACCGCGATCGGCTTCGAGCCCTCGTACTCGATGCACGCCCTGATCGCCCGCGGCACCGGCACCGGCTGGATCTCGGGCCCGCGCAACGAGGACTTCACCATCGATCTCGCGGCGGCCGAGCAGGCCATCGCCGAGAACGCGCCGGACGTCGTCTTCGTCACCTCGCCCAACAACCCCACGGGCACCGCCGTCGAGGCCGGGACCGTCCTCGCCCTGTACGAGGCCGCCCAGGCCGCCAGGCCGTCCCTGGTGGTCGTCGACGAGGCGTACGTGGAGTTCAGCCACCGGGACTCGCTGCTGCCCCTGATCGAGGGCCGCCCGAACCTGGTGATCTCCCGGACCATGTCCAAGGCCTTCGGCGCCGCCGGACTGCGTCTGGGCTATCTCGCCGCCCACCCCGCCGTGGTCGACGCCGTCCAGCTGGTCCGCCTGCCCTACCACCTCTCCGCCGTCACCCAGGCCACCGCGCTCGCCGCCCTGGAGCACACCGACACCCTCCTCGGGTACGTCGAGCAGCTCAAGGCCGAGCGCGACCGCCTGGTCGCCGAGCTGCGCGCCATCGGCTACGAGGTCACCGAGTCCGACGCCAACTTCGTCCAGTTCGGCCGCTTCGACGGAGCCGAGGGCTCCCACGAGGCCTGGCGGAAGATCCTCGACCGGGGCGTCCTGGTCCGGGACAACGGCGTACCGGGCTGGCTGCGGGTCACCGCCGGCACCCCCGAAGAGAACGACGCGTTCCTCGACGCGGTTCGTGAGCTGAAGAAGGAGCAGAACGCATGAGCCGCGTAGGCCGCGTTGAGCGCACCACCAAGGAGACGTCCGTCGTCGTCGAGATCGACCTCGACGGCACCGGAAAGGTCGACGTGTCGACCGGGGTCGGCTTCTACGACCACATGCTCGACCAGCTCGGCCGGCACGGTCTCTTCGACCTGACCGTGAAGACCGACGGCGACCTCCACATCGACTCGCACCACACCATCGAGGACACCGCCCTCGCGCTGGGCGCCGCCTTCAAGCAGGCCCTCGGCGACAAGGTCGGCATCTACCGCTTCGGCAACTGCACCGTCCCGCTGGACGAGTCGCTCGCCCAGGTCACCGTCGACCTCTCCGGCCGCCCCTACCTGGTGCACACCGAGCCCGAGAACATGGCGCCGATGATCGGCTCCTACGACACCACGATGACCCGGCACATCCTGGAGTCCTTCGTCGCCCAGGCGCAGATCGCGCTGCACGTCCACGTCCCGTACGGGCGCAACGCGCACCACATCGTCGAGTGCCAGTTCAAGGCCCTCGCCCGCGCCCTGCGCTACGCCTCCGAGCGCGACCCGCGCGCCGCCGGCATCCTCCCGTCGACGAAGGGCGCCCTGTAACCGTGAACGGCCTCTCCACCGTCCTCATCGTCGTCGGGCTCTTCCTGCTCGGCGGCATCTACTCCTTCGTCAAGCAGCAGATGCCCAAGGGCCTCATCGTGCTGCTCTCCATCGGCGCCGTGATGTGCCTGTCGGCCGGCGTCCTGCGTCTGGACGTGTGGTCATGACGGCGGGCGCTCCCAAGAAGGTCGTCGTCTTCGACTACGGCTTCGGCAACGTGCGCTCCGCCGAGCGGGCGCTCGCCCGGGTCGGCGCGGACGTCGAGATCACCCGCGACTACGAGAAGGCGATGAACGCCGACGGACTCCTCGTCCCGGGCGTCGGCGCCTTCTCCGCCTGCATGCAGGGCCTCAAGGAGGCCCGCGGCGACTGGATCGTCGGGCGCCGGCTGTCCGGCGGCCGGCCCGTCATGGGCATCTGCGTCGGCATGCAGATCCTCTTCGCCCGCGGCATCGAGCACGGCGTCGAGACCGAGGGCCTCGACGAGTGGCCCGGCACCGTCGAGCCGCTCGACGCGCCCGTCGTGCCCCACATGGGCTGGAACACGGTCGACGCGCCCGCCGACAGCGAGCTGTTCGCGGGCCTGGACGCCGACGCCCGGTTCTACTTCGTGCACTCCTACGCGGTGCGCGACTGGACCCTGGAGATCGGCAACCCGAACATGCGCGTGCCGAAGGTCACCTGGGCCACCCACGGCGAGCCGTTCGTCGCCGCCGTCGAGAACGGTGCCCTGTGGGCCACCCAGTTCCACCCCGAGAAGTCCGGCGACGCCGGCGCCCAGCTCCTCACCAACTGGATCGGAACCCTGTGACAGCGTCGACTGCAAACGTGCTCGAACTCCTCCCCGCCGTCGACGTCCGCGACGGCCAGGCGGTCCGCCTCGTGCACGGCGAGTCCGGCACCGAGACCTCCTACGGCTCCCCGCTGGAGGCCGCCCTCGCCTGGCAGCGCTCCGGCGCCGAGTGGCTGCACCTGGTCGACCTGGACGCCGCCTTCGGCACCGGTGACAACCGCGAGCTGGTCCGCCAGGTGGCCGAAGCGATGGACATCAAGGTCGAGCTCTCGGGTGGCATCCGCGACGACGCCTCGCTCGCCGCGGCCCTCGCCACCGGCTGCACCCGGGTGAACCTGGGCACCGCCGCCCTGGAGACGCCCGAGTGGGTCGCCAAGGTCATCGCCGAGCACGGTGACAAGATCGCCGTCGGTCTGGACGTGCGCGGCACCACCCTGAAGGGCCGCGGCTGGACCCGCGACGGCGGCGACCTCTACGAGACGCTGGCCCGCCTCGACTCCGAGGGCTGCGCCCGCTACGTCGTCACCGACATCGCCAAGGACGGCACGCTGCAGGGCCCGAACCTGGAGCTGCTGCGGAACGTCTGCGCGGCCACCGACAAGCCCGTCGTGGCCTCCGGAGGCGTGTCCTCCCTGGACGACCTGCGGGCCCTCGCCGGGCTCGTGCCGCTGGGCGTCGAGGGCGCGATCGTCGGCAAGGCGCTCTACGCGAAGGCCTTCACCCTCGAGGAGGCCCTGGAGGCGGTGGCGTCCGTATGACCGGCGTCGAACGCGTGCGGAGCGGCAGCCCCTGGGAGGACGTCTTCGGCTTCTCCCGGGCCGTCGCCGCGGGTGACCGCGTGGTCGTCGGCGGCACCACGTCCTTCAAGGGCACGGTGCTGTACGGCGAGGGTGACCCCTACGAGCAGGCCAAGGTGGCCTTCGGCACCGCCCTCGAGGCCATCGCCGAGTTCGGGCTCGGACCGGAGGCGGTGATCCGGACCCGGATGCTGCTGACCCATGCCCGGGACGTCGACGCCGTGGGCCGCGCCCACCAGGAGGTCTTCGGCGACGTGCGCCCCGTGACGACCCTGATGGTCGTCGAGGGCTTCGTCGACCCCCGCGTCCTCGTCGAAGTCGAGCTCGAGGCCTACCGAGGAGCGTCGTCATGAGCCTCGCCGTACGCGTGATCCCCTGCCTGGACGTGGACAACGGCCGGGTCGTCAAGGGAGTCAACTTCCAGAACCTGCGCGACGCGGGCGATCCCGTCGAGATGGCCAAGCTGTACGACGCCGAGGGCGCCGACGAGCTGACCTTCCTCGACATCACGGCCTCCTCCGGCAACCGGGAGACCACCTACGACGTGGTGCGCCGCACCGCCGAACAGGTCTTCATCCCGCTCACCGTGGGCGGTGGCGTGCGCTCGGCGGAGGACGTCGACAAGCTGCTGCGGGCCGGTGCGGACAAGGTGGGCGTGAACACGGCCGCCATCGCGCGCCCCGAGCTGATCCAGGAGATCGCCGAGCGCTTCGGCCGCCAGGTGCTGGTCCTGTCGGTGGACGCCCGGCGTACGGCCTCCGGCTCCTTCGAGGTGACGACGCACGGCGGCCGCAAGGGCACCGGCATCGACGCCGTCGAGTGGGCGCACCGGGCCGCCGAGCTCGGCGCGGGGGAGATCCTGCTCAACTCGATGGACGCGGACGGCACGAAGGACGGCTACGACACCGAGATGATCGCGGCCGTGCGCAAGCACGTGACCGTGCCGGTGATCGCCTCGGGCGGTGCGGGCAAGCTGTCCGACTTCCCGCCGGCCATCGCGGCCGGCGCGGACGCGGTGCTCGCGGCCTCCGTCTTCCACTTCGGCGACCTGCGGATCGGCGAGGTCAAGCAGGCGCTGCGGGAAGCGGGCCACGAGGTCCGCTGAGCCGCGTTCCGCTTCGTCGAAGGGCCCCTACGGGGGCCCTTCTTCGTCCCCGGATGCACAGGATTATTTGTGCAATTTCCATTGCGCAAGATTTCTTTCGTATCTACGGTCAGGGGCATGACCTCGCAGGAGAACCGCAGGATCACCGACGCCGGCACCCTCAAGGCCATCGCGCACCCGCTGCGCATGCGCCTCTACCGCGCCCTCTTCGTCGCCCGCACCGCCACCGCCTCGCAGCTCGCCGACCAGGTGGACGAGGCGGTCTCGCTCGTCAGCTACCACCTGCGCAAGCTCGCCGAGCACGGCCTCATCGAGGAGGCCGGGGCACAGTCCGCCGACGGCCGCGAGCGCTGGTGGCAGCCCAGCTCGTACGGGTTCAGCATCCACGAGGAGGACGTCACCGCCGCCCCCGAACTCGCCGCCGCGAGCGCCGCCTTCGGCCGTACCGTCAGCGAACAGCGCATCGAGATGCACCGCCGCTTCCTCGACGAGCGGCACACCTGGCCGCAGGAGTGGCGCACCGCGTCCATCAGCTCGGAGTGGCTGCCCCGCCTCACCGCCGCCGAACTCGCCGCGCTCGGCGAGGAGCTGGAAGCCGTCCTCAGGAAGTACGACCAGGCCGCCCGCGCCGCCGAGGCCGCCGGCGACACCGAGGGCCGCGAGAACGTCGCCGTCCACCTCCACGGCTTCCCGTACCGGGGCTGACCGCGATGCCCGAAACCGGCACCAAGCCCGAGACCGGCACCGACACCCACGCCCACACCGGCACCGAGGCCGGACTCGCGACCCCGCCCGCCGCCGTCCGGGCGCCCGCCGCCCGCCCCGCCCGCCCCGCCCACCGCGATCCCCAGGTCCTGCGCTGGCTCGGCGCCTTCACCGCCTCCACGCTCGGCGACAGCGTCTTCTACCTCTCCCTCTCCTGGGCCGCCGTCAGCAGCGGCACCCCCGCACAGGCCGGTCTCGTCACCGCCGTCTCCGCCGTGCCCCGCGCCCTGCTGATGCTCGTCGGGGGAGTGGTCGCCGACCGGCTCGGCCCGCGCCGCGTCGTCCTCGTCTCCGACACCGTCCGCTGCGCCGTCACGCTCGGCCTCGCCGCCGTCCTCCTCCTCGTCTCGCCCGGCCTGTGGATCCTCGCCGCCGTCGCCCTCGTCTTCGGCACCGTGGACGCCCTCTTCCTCCCGGCGGTCGGCGCCCTCCCGCCCCGCATCGCCGAGCGCGACCAGCTCGCCCGGGTCCAGGGCATGCGCGGCATCGCCCACCGCCTCGGTGCCGTCCTCGGCGGCCCGCTCGGCGGCCTCGCCGTCGCCGTCAGCGGCTCCGCGGGTGCCTTCGCCCTCGCCGGAGCGCTCTTCGCCCTCTCCCTGCCGCTGCTCTGGACGCTGAGGCTGCGCACGCTGCCTGGCGAGGACTCCGCCGCCCCGCGCGCGGGCACCGCCCTGCGTGACCTCGCCGACGGCCTGCGCTACCTCCGCGGCCACCAGGTGCTCGGCCCCGCGATGATCGTGGTCCTGCTCAGCGACCTCGGCTTCGTCGGCCCGCTCAACGTCGGCCTCGCGATCCTCTCCGAGCAGCGCGGCTGGGGCGCCCCCGGCATCGGCTGGATCGTCGCCGGCTTCGGCACGGGCGCGGGCGCCGCCTCCCTGCTCCTGACCGTCAGGGGCCGGGTGCCCCGGGCCGGTCTCGTCCAGGGCCTGACCATGGTCGCCGGAGCCGGCTCGATCGCGGCGCTCGCCCACGTGCCCCGGCTGCCCGCCGCCGTCCTCGTCGCGCTGTCCGTCGGCCTGCTCGCCGGACTCTCCGGCGTCCTGTGCAACGCCGTCATCCAGACCGAGTGCGACCCCGCCTACCTGGGCCGGGTGAGCGCCGTCGCCGCGCTCGGCAGCCTCGGCATCGCCCCGCTGAGCTTCCCGCTCACCGGCGCGGCCATCGGCCTGTGGGGCACCGGGCCGGTCTTCGTCGCGAGCGCCGCCGTCTGCGCCCTCAGCGGGGTCTACGGCCTCGCCGTCCCGGCGCTGCGCCGCGCCGAACTGCCGGACTAGGGCCTGTCCGGCGGATCAGGGCCTAGCCCCGGCTCAGATCCCCAGCTGTTTCGTCTCGTGCAGCCGGTCCACGGCCTGCTGCTCGCCGTCCAGCGCCACCTTCGCCGCGTCCTGCCGCCCGAACAGGAACATGAGGAGCTCGCCCGGCTCTCCGGACACCGTCACGACCGGGGTGCCGCGGCGCGCCACCACCGTCCGCCCGTCCGGGCGGCGCAGCACCAGACCCACCGGGGCCTTGCGGCCCACCAGCCGCGCCGACTTCTCCAGCCGGGACCACAGGGTGTCCGCGAAGACCGGGTCCAGCTCCCGCGGCGACCAGTCCGGCTGCGCCCGGCGCACGTCCTCCGCGTGCACGTAGAACTCGACCACGTTCGCGGCCTCGTCCACCTGCTTGACGGTGAACGGGGACAGCCGGGGCGGCCCCGTACGAATGAGCTGGACCAGCTCCTCGTACGGCTTCTCGGCGAACTCCGCCGTCACCCGGTCCAGCCGGCTCTTCAGCGCCGGGACGAGCGAACCCGCCGCCGCGTCCGGGCGGCGCTCCCGCACCACCACGTGCGCCGCCAGGTCCCTGGTCCGCCAGCCCTCGCACAGCGTCGGGGCGTCCGGGCCGGCCGCCTCCAACAGGTCCGCGAGCAGAAGCCGTTCACGCTTGGCATGGGTCGACATGCCCGCCAGCGTACGACCGCGGCCGCCGGTCCGCCCAGTGGACGCACCGCCGGACGGCACCCCCGGTCACGGCACAATGGCGCCATGAGCACCACGCCCCGCACCCCGAGCGACCTCGACCCGGCCGTCGCCGCCCGCCTCAAGCGCAGCCCCGACGGACTGGTCCCCGCCATCGCCCAGCAGTACGACACCGGCGAGGTGCTCATGCTCGGCTGGATGGACGACGAGGCCCTGCACCGCACCCTCACCACCGGCCGCGCCACCTACTGGTCCCGCAGCCGCCAGGAGTACTGGGTCAAGGGCGACACGTCGGGCCACGTCCAGCACGTCAGGTCCGTCGCCCTCGACTGCGACGCCGACACCCTCCTCGTCAAGGTCGACCAGGTCGGCGCCGCCTGCCACACCGGCGCCCGCACCTGCTTCGACGCCGACGTCCTCCTCGCGGCCGAGTAGGGTCTGGCGCCATGGATCTCGAGACCTTCCGCAAGCTGGCGGCCGACCGCCGCGTCATCCCCGTCAGCCGTAGGCTCCTCGCGGACGGCGACACCCCGGTCGGGCTCTACCGCAAGCTCGCCGCCGAACGCCCCGGCACCTTCCTCCTCGAATCCGCGGAGAACGGCCGCAGCTGGTCCCGCTACTCCTTCATCGGCGTCCGCAGCGACGCCACGCTGACGGTGAAGGACGGCGAGGCCCACTGGCTCGGTACGCCGCCCGTCGGCGTCCCCGTCGACGGCGACCCGCTGGCCGCCCTGCGCGCCACCGTCGAGACCCTGCACACCCCGCGGGACCTCGCGTCCGGCATGCCGCCGTTCACCGGCGGCATGGTCGGCTACCTCGGCTACGACATCGTCCGCCGCCTGGAGCGCATCGGCGAGCACGGCCGCGACGACCTGAAGCTGCCCGAGCTCACCATGCTGCTCACCAGCGACCTCGCCGTCCTCGACCACTGGGACGGCACGGTGCTGCTGATCGCCAACGCGATCAACCACAACGACCTGGACACCGGCGTCGACGAGGCGTACGCGGGAGCCGTCGCCCGCCTCGACGCGATGGAGGCCGACCTGGCCCGCCCCGTCGCCACCACCCCCGCCGCCCTGCCGGAGTCCGCCCTCCCCGAGTACACGGCCCTCTGGGGCGGCCCCGCCTACCAGGACGCCGTCGAGGACATCAAGGAGCGCATCCGGGCGGGCGAGGCCTTCCAGGTCGTGCCCTCCCAGCGCTTCGAGACTCCCTGCTCCGCCTCCGCCCTGGACGTCTACCGGGTGCTCCGGGCCACCAACCCGTCCCCGTACATGTACCTCTTCCGCTTCGAGAACGGCTTCGACGTCGTCGGCTCCTCGCCCGAGGCCCTGGTCAAGGTCGAGGACGGGCACGCCATGCTCCACCCCATCGCCGGCACCCGGCACCGCGGCGCCACGCCGCAGGAGGACCACGACCTCGCCGAGGAACTGCTCGCCGACCCCAAGGAGCGGGCCGAGCACCTCATGCTCGTCGACCTCGGCCGCAACGACCTCGGCCGGGTCTGCGAACCCGGCTCCGTCGAGGTCGTCGACTTCATGTCGATCGAGCGCTACTCGCACGTCATGCACATCGTCTCGACGGTGACGGGCAAGGTCGCCGAGGGGAAGACGGCCTTCGACGTCCTCACCGCCTGCTTCCCGGCCGGCACCCTCTCCGGCGCGCCGAAGCCCCGCGCCATGCAGATCATCGAGGAACTGGAGCCCTCGCGCCGCGGCCTCTACGGCGGATGCGTCGGCTACCTCGACTTCGCCGGCGACTCCGACACCGCCATCGCCATCCGCACCGCGCTGCTGCGCGACGGCACCGCGTACGTGCAGGCCGGAGCGGGTGTCGTCGCCGACTCCGACCCGGTCGCCGAGGACAACGAGTGCCGCAACAAGGCCGCCGCGGTGCTCCGCGCCGTCCACACGGCGAACCGGATGCACACGACCGGATGAACGAGCGGTGCGCCGGTAGGGGATAGTGGGGTACGTGAGTGCTGTACCCGTACCCCAGCCCCGAGCCGCCCGACCGGGCGGCGCCGCCTCCTCCGGCGCCCGCCGCAGCCTGGCCGCGGCCCTGCTGCTCGGCGCCCTCGGAGCCACCGTCGTACTGCTCTCCGCGGGCCAGATCTGGGCCGAGGGCACCGCGGCCGTCGGCGGCGGCACCGTGCCCGTCGAGGCCGACGGCGGAGCCGTCACCGGCGTGCCGACCGCCCTCGCGATCGTCGGCCTCGCCGCCCTCGTCGCCGTCTTCGCGGTCCGCCGCACCGGCCGCACCATGGTCGCCGCGCTGCTCGCCCTGAGCGGCGCCGGAGCGGCCCTCGCCGCCGTCCTCGGCGCCTCCGACAGCTCCGCGCTGAACGCCGAGGCCGCCAGGATCAGCGGCAACACGGCCGCCGCCGTGGGCGGCCTCAGCCACACCGTCTGGCCGTACGTCACCGCGGCCGGCGCCGTCCTCATCCTGGCCGCCGGGCTCTTCGCCCTGCGCTTCGGCAAGTCGTGGCCCGCCATGGGCGGCCGCTACGAGCGCTCCGGCGCCCCCCGCGCCGCCCGCCGCCCCGCGCCCGTGGACCCGGACCGCCCCGAGGACCTCTGGAAGGCCCTCGACCGCGGCGAGGACCCGACGCACGGAGGCTGAGCCGGCTTCCTCCCGGTACGGTGACGGCGACGTGACCACGACGTGACCGCGACGCGTGATCGTTCGGGCACCCCGATGCATCACGGCGCCCGCATGTACGGAAGAATGAGGCGTCACCACCGAGCAACACCAACGAGGAGCAACTCATGGCGGGCAGCGCCCACGGACACACCCCGGCCGCCTGGACCGGTGTCATCATCTCCTTCATCGGCTTCTGCATCGCCGGAGTCTTCATGGTGGCCGCCAACGTGCCCGGTTTCTGGGCCGGCATCGGTGTCATCCTCCTCGGCGGTGTCGTCGGCGGCGCGATGAAGATCGCGGGCATGGGCATGCCGAAGGAGTCCGCCGCCGTCGTGGCCGCCCGCGAGGCCGCCACGCGCAGCGCGCTCGAGCGGGCCGGCGCCTGATCACCCGGCCCCGGTTCACCACGAAGGCGCAGTCCCGCGAGGCGGGGCTGCGCCTTCGTGCCGTACGGGCGAGAATCACCGCGTGGACCCGAACCCCACGGCGGGAGCCGTGACCGAGCCCGAGCACACCGGCCACGGCGCGTACGGCCCGTACGCGCCGCCCCCGTTCCCGCCCCCGCCGCCGCGGCCGCTCGCCCGGCGGCTCCTCGCGCCGCTGGGCACGCTCGCCGCGGTCGCCGCAGCCTTCGCGTACGTCGGGACCGTCGACCCCAACGAACCCGGCCACTACCCCGTCTGCCCGCTGCTGCGCTTCACCGGCGTCTACTGCCCCGGCTGCGGCGGACTGCGCAGCGCCCACGCCTTCGTCCACGGCGACCTGGGCGCCGCCCTCGGCTCGAACGCCCTCGCCGTCGTCGGCTACGGCGTCTTCGCCGTCGTCATGGCGCTCTGGCTGGTTCGTGCCGTCCGCGGGCTCCCCATGCGCGTGGCGGTCTCCCCGGTCCTGTGGTGGGGCGTCGGCGGTGTCCTCGCCCTGTTCACGCTCGTCCGGAACCTTCCCTTCGGCTCCGCGCTCGCCCCGTGAACCCGCCCGAAGTCCCAGCAGATGGGACGCGACGCCGACCGATGCGGGTCAGCGGCCCACCTGCGGATACCATCGACGTGGCTGAACCGTGTTCATCGAATCCCGGAAGGGGGCCTCTCGCGTGAGTGTGCTCGACGAGATCATCGAAGGCGTGCGCGCCGACCTCGCAGAGCGGCAGGCGCGGGTCTCCCTCGACGAGCTCAAGGAGCGCGCCGCAAAGGCTCCGCAGGCCAAGGACGGTGTCGCCGCGCTGCGCGGTGACGGCGTCAAGGTGATCTGCGAGGTCAAGCGCTCCAGCCCGTCCAAGGGCGCGCTCGCCGCCATCGCCGACCCGGCCGGTCTCGCCGCCGACTACGAGGCGGGTGGCGCCGCCGTCATCTCCGTCCTCACCGAGCAGCGCCGCTTCGGAGGCTCGCTCGCGGACCTGGAGGCGGTCCGCGCCAGGGTCGACATCCCCGTCCTGCGCAAGGACTTCATCGTCACCGCCTACCAGCTGTGGGAGGCCCGGGCGTACGGCGCGGACCTCGCGCTGCTGATCGTCGCCGCCCTGGAGCAGGAGGCGCTGGTCTCCCTCATCGAGCGGGCCCAGTCCATCGGTCTGACCCCGCTGGTCGAGGTCCACGACGAGGAAGAGGTCGAGCGGGCCGTCGACGCGGGCGCCCGCATCATCGGCGTCAACGCCCGCAACCTCAAGACCCTCAAGGTCGACCGCTCCACCTTCGAGCGGGTCGGGCCCGAGATCCCGGCCGGCATCGTCAAGGTCGCCGAGTCCGGCGTCCGCGGCCCGCACGACCTGATCGCGTACGCCAACGCCGGCGCCGACGCGGTCCTGGTCGGCGAGTCCCTGGTCACCGGCCGCGACCCGAAGGCCGCCGTCGCCGACCTGGTCGCCGCCGGCGCCCACCCGGCCCTGCGCCACGGCAGGGGCTGACCTGGTCATGACCCTCCGCCACGACACGCCGCCGTACGTCCCGGGCCCCGGCGCCCGGGGCGCGGTCGGCGCGCCGTCGGCGGTGGGTGCCGCGCCCGGGCGCCGCACCCTGCTCCGTACCGCCTCCGTGCCCGCCCACGCCCCGCTCGCCCGCGGCTGCCGCCCCCGTGGCTGCCGCGCGCCGGCGCGCCGTGTGCACGGGCGCCGGGTGCGTTATGTGATCGGTGACGAGCCGGGCCAGGTCAACGGCATGCGATGGCGCCCGCGCTCAGCGCGCGTTTCCTGACACCTCGCGGCCCGAACCGGCCGCCCCCGTGTGGGCATTCGTCCCGCTGTGGGGGTCCCCCCAGGGCGGAGCCCTAGGGGGAGGGACGGGTGGCACACGGGACGGCACCCTCGGCGGGCGCGTTCCGCCTCCGTGCCTGCCCGCACCGCCAGGGCGCCGTCCGTCGTGCTCACCCGTTCCTCCCCCAAGGACTTCGTCCAGGGGGGACCCCCAGCGGAACGACTGCCCACGACGGAGGGGCGGACGCCCGACGGGTTGCCGTACGTGAGGGGCACGCGCGCATAACGTGACCACCGACCGCACGTCATCGGGGCCCATCCGCCCCGCGAGGAGCAACCGCATGTCCAGCGAGTTCTTCATTCCCGACCCGGAGGGTCAGGTCCCGTCCGCCGAGGGCTACTTCGGTGCCTACGGCGGCAAGTTCATCCCGGAGGCCCTCGTCGCCGCCGTCGACGAGGTCGCCGTCGAGTACGACAAGGCCAAGCACGACCCCGAGTTCGCGCGCGAGCTCAACGACCTGATGGTGAACTACACCGGCCGCCCCTCCGCCCTCACCGAGGTCCCGAGGTTCGCCGAGCACGCCGGCGGCGCCCGGGTCTTCCTCAAGCGCGAGGACCTCAACCACACGGGCTCGCACAAGATCAACAACGTGCTCGGCCAGGCCCTGCTCACCCGGCGCATGGGCAAGACCCGCGTCATCGCGGAGACCGGCGCCGGCCAGCACGGTGTCGCCACCGCCACCGCCTGCGCCCTGTTCGGCCTCGACTGCACCATCTACATGGGCGAGATCGACACCCAGCGGCAGGCCCTCAACGTCGCCCGCATGCGCATGCTCGGCGCCGAGGTCATCGCCGTGAAGTCCGGCAGCCGCACCCTCAAGGACGCCATCAACGAGGCGTTCCGCGACTGGGTGGCCAACGTCGACAACACCCACTACCTCTTCGGCACCGTCGCGGGACCCCACCCCTTCCCCGCCATGGTCCGGGACTTCCACCGCGTCATCGGCGTCGAGGCCCGCCGGCAGATCCTCGAGCGCGCCGGACGCCTGCCCGACGCGGCCGTCGCCTGCGTCGGCGGCGGATCCAACGCCATCGGCCTGTTCCACGCCTTCATCCCGGACTCCTCCGTCCGGCTGATCGGCTGCGAGCCGGCCGGCCACGGCGTCGAGACCGGCGAGCACGCCGCGACGCTCACCGCCGGCGAGCCCGGCATCCTCCACGGGTCCAGGAGTTACGTCCTCCAGGACGAGGAGGGCCAGATCACCGAGCCGTACTCGATCTCGGCCGGCCTCGACTACCCCGGCATCGGCCCCGAGCACGCCTTCCTCAAGGACAGCGGCCGCGGCGAGTACCGGGCCGTCACCGACGACGCCGCCATGCAGGCGCTGCGCCTGCTCTCCCGTACCGAGGGCATCATCCCGGCCATCGAGTCGGCGCACGCCCTCGCCGGGGCGCTGGAGATCGGCAAGGAGCTCGGCAGGGACGGGCTGCTCGTCGTGAACCTCTCCGGGCGCGGCGACAAGGACATGGACACCGCCGCTCGCTATTTCGGCCTTTACGACAACGGCGCCGAGGGGGGCTCCCAGTGACGACCGGCAACATCCAGCTGCTCAGCGACACCCTCGCCAAGGCGAAGGCCGAGAACCGCGCCGCGCTCATCGCGTACCTGCCGGCCGGCTTCCCGACCGTCGACGGCGGCATCGCCGCGATCAAGGCGGTCTTCGACGGCGGCGCCGACGTCGTCGAGGTCGGCCTGCCGCACAGCGACCCGGTCCTCGACGGCCCGGTCATCCAGACCGCCGACGACATCGCGCTGCGCGGCGGCGTGAAGATCGCCGACGTGATGCGCACGGTCAAGGAGGCCCACGCGGCCACCGGCAAGCCGGTCCTCGTGATGACGTACTGGAACCCCATCGACCGGTACGGCATCGAGCGCTTCACCGAGGAGCTCGCCGCGGCCGGCGGCGCGGGCTGCATCCTGCCCGACCTGCCGGTCCAGGAGTCCGCCGTGTGGCGGGAGCACGCCGACAAGCACGGTCTCGCCACCGTCTTCGTCGTCGCCCCCAGCAGCAAGGACGAGCGCCTGGCCACCATCACCGCGGCCGGTTCCGGCTTCGTCTACGCCGCCTCCCTGATGGGCGTCACCGGCACCCGCGAGTCGGTCGGCGAACAGGCCGCCGACCTGGTCCGCCGCACCCGGGCCACCAGCGAGCTGCCCGTCTGCGTGGGCCTCGGCGTCTCCAACGCCACCCAGGCCGAGGAGGTCGCCGGCTTCGCCGACGGCGTCATCGTCGGATCCGCCTTCGTCAAGCGGATCCTCGACGCGGGCGGCGACGAGGCCGCCGCGCTCGGCGCCGTAAGGGAACTGGCGGCCGAACTCGCCGAGGGAGTCCGCCGCAGGAAGTAACCCATACGGGTGGATTCGGGACCGGGGGGGGACGCGGGTGGGCCCCCCGGTTTTTTTTGTGGGGGGGGGGGGGAGGGAACGGGGGGGGGGAAGGGGGGCGCGGGGGGGCGTCCAGGAGAAGAGAGAGAGCGGGGAGGACGGGGAGGAGAAGGGCAATA
>NZ_JBHXFE010000014.1:0-2061 GCF_042722475.1 Streptomyces sp. NPDC127092 | reverse complement strand
ACCCATACTGGTGGATTAGGGACCGGGGAGGCACGCGCGTGCTTCCCCGGTTCGTTCTCGTGGGCGTGAGCGAGAAGAACCGTGACGGTAACCGGAGCGCGCGGGAGCGCCTCCAGCAGCAGCGCGAGCGCGAGAAGGCCCGCGAGAAGCAGCGCCGCGTCCTCATCGTGTCGGCGGCGGTGGTCGGCGTCCTCGGCCTGGCCGCGGTCGTCGGCGTGATCGCGGCCAACAGCGGGGGCAAGGACAGCTCGGACAAGGCCGGACCCGTCGTCGCGCCGGCCGGCGCCGTCGGCGGCGACAAGCCCGCCATCCCCCAGGGCAGACCGGACGCCCCGTCCACGCTCGCCGTCTGGGAGGACTTCCGCTGCCCCGCGTGCGCCCAGTTCGAGAACTTCTTCCGGGACGCGATCCACGAACTGGAGGCCTCCGGCGCGGTCAAGGCCGAGTACCACCTCGCCACCCTCATCGACGGCAACCTGGGCGGCAGCGGCTCGCTGCGCGCCGCGAACGCCGCCGCCTGCGCCCAGGACGCCGGGAAGTTCACCGCGTACCACGACGCGCTGTACGTGAACCAGCCGCAGGAGACCGACGACGCCTACGCCGACAACGCCAAGCTCATCGAACTCGCCGCGAAGGTCCCCGGGCTCGACACGCCCGCCTTCCGCAGCTGCGTCGAGGACGGCACGCACGACGGCTGGGTGAAGAAGTCGAACGACGCCTTCCGCAGCAGCGCTTTCACCGGCACGCCGTCCGTGCTGCTCAACGGAGAATCGATCTTCCCGAAGAAGGGGGACGAGCAGATCTCCGTGGAGAACCTGAAGAAGTGGGTCGCCGAGGCCAACAAGGGCAAGAAGGCCGGCACCGCCTCCCCGGCCGCCGGATCCCCGGGCGCCGGGGCCGCCGCCGGCCGCTGAGCGCCGGGGTGGTTCCCGACGGCGTTACGGAGAAGTTGCCGGGCTGGCTGCCGTACGGCCCGCCCGGCAAGGTAGCGTCGGTCCTGCCATGGACCTTGCCTTCATTCCCAGCCCGTCGACCGGCGTGATCCACCTCGGACCGATCCCGCTGCGCGGCTATGCCTTCTGCATCATCATCGGTGTCTTCGTCGCCGTCTGGCTCGGCAACAAGCGCTGGATCGCCCGGGGCGGCACTGCCGGCACCGTGGCCGACATCGCCGTCTGGGCCGTGCCCTTCGGCCTCGTCGGCGGCCGGCTCTACCACGTGATCACCGACTACCAGCTGTACTTCAGCGAGGGTGAGAACTGGGTCGACGCCTTCAAGATCTGGGAGGGCGGCCTCGGCATCTGGGGCGCCATCGCGCTCGGTGCCGTCGGCGCCTGGATCGGCTGCCGCCGCCGCGGCATCCCGCTCCCCGCGTACGCGGACGCCATCGCGCCCGGCATCGCCCTCGCCCAGGCCGTCGGCCGCTGGGGCAACTGGTTCAACCAGGAGCTGTACGGCAAGCCGACCGACCTCCCGTGGGGCCTGGAGATCAGCGCCGGCGCCAACCGGGTCGAGGGCGTCTACCACCCGACCTTCCTCTACGAGTCGCTGTGGTGCATCGGCGTCGCGCTCCTCGTCATCTGGGCCGACCGCCGCTTCACGCTCGGCCACGGCCGCGCCTTCGCGCTCTACGTCGCCGCGTACTGCGCGGGCCGGGGCTGGATCGAGTACATGCGCGTGGACGAGGCCCACCACATCCTCGGCCTGCGGCTGAACGTGTGGACCGCGATCATCGTGTTCCTGCTGGCCGTCGCCTACATCGTGATCTCGGCGAAGACGCGGCCCGGCCGCGAGGAGACCGTCGAGCCGAGGAAGGCCGTGGACGGCGAGAAGGCCGGTCCCGCGGCAGGCGAGGGCGACGAGGCCGGCAATGCCGCGGAGGCCGTCGACGGCGCGCCGGCCGAGGACGCCGCTCCGAGTGGCGCGGAGGCCGCCGCGGACGACGTGTCCGCCGAGGGCGTGAAGGACGAGGACGACAAGGACAGGGACAAGGACGGTGCCGGGAACGGCGCCGGGGCGGGCGGCCGCTGAGCCCCCGGGAGACATGGCGGAGGGCCGCCG
>NZ_JBHXFE010000013.1:130101-175440 GCF_042722475.1 Streptomyces sp. NPDC127092 | reverse complement strand
GTGCAGCACCCAGCGGCCCGAGCGGCGCGAGGTCACCAGCCGGCAGCGGCGCAGCACCGCGAGGTGCTGCGACACCGCCGCCGCGCTGAGGTCGAGGTAGGCCGCGAGCTGGGTCGTCGACAGCGGCAGGTCGAGATGGGTGAGCAGGGCGGCCCGGCTGCGCCCCATCAGATCGCCGAGCGGCTCGGCGGACGCCTGGGACGACTGCTCCGTCCACAGCCGTCCGATCCCGCGCGGCGAGTACGTGAGCGTCGGCTGGTACGGCTCGTTGTGCAGCACGAGCAGGTGGGGCCAGGCGAACACACAGGGCACGAGCAGCAGTCCCGCACCGGCGGCCTCGCGCCGGGCCGAGTGGAGCGGCTTGTCGATGCGGAGCCGGTCCACCTCGTAGCGCGCCTCGGGGTGCAGGTCGTCGAAGACCTTGGCGAGGCCACCGGTCGTGAGCTGCTGTGCCCGGTGGGCGATGTCGGCGTCGTCGAGGGCCCGCAGCCGGGGCCAGACCGGCTCGACGGCGGCCCGCCAGTAGGCGGCCATGGTGTCGACGAGACGGAGCAGTCCGTGCTCGGGATCCTCGTACAGGGGGCGGATCACGGCCGGCAGTTCGCCGTCGGTGCGCAGTTCGTCGAGCGAGGTGCGCACGACCTCGCCGGGCGTGGCGGCGATCGCCGCCAGCTCGTCGCCGAAGTTCCCGGTCAGCGCCTCCGGCGGCGGCGCGAGGAAGTCCGGCACGATCCGCGGCCCCCGCGCGAGCGCCAGCAGCACCCGCAGATCGAGCCCGGTCACCCTCGGCGCCGCGAACTCCAGCCACGGCCGGTGCACCAGCGGCCGCCGCGTGCCGGCCAGCACGGGCACGCTGTGCACCAGTTCCTCGAGCGGTGAGCGCGCGAAGCGTATCCGCGTCAGATCGTCGGGCCCGAAGATGATGTCGATCACGTGTCGGAGCGTACCCGTGGTGCCCCTGGCCGGAGGCGGATGCGAGCGGTCGCCGGGTTCACGCGCTCTCGCCCGCGTGTACGGGGAGGTCGGCGAGGCGCCATTCGAGCATGCCGTCGCTGAGCCGGACCGCCCGACGGCCGTGGTCGGACAGCAGGCGGACCGCCTCGTGGGCGAGCGCGCAGTACGCGCCGCGGCAGTACACGACGACCTCGGTCTCCTCGGGCAGCTCGCCGATGCGGTCGGCGAGTTCGGCGACGGGGATGCAGACGGCGCCGGGGATGTGTCCGGCGAGGTACTCCTCCGGCGGGCGCACGTCGAGGACGACCACGTCGCCGTCGCCGGCCGCGAGCCGGTCGAGCAGCTCGTCGTGGGTGACGGCGGTGGCCGCGTCGTCGCCGAGGTAGGCGGTCCTGGCGGCGGGGACGGCGGCCTGGTGGCGGTCGGCGACCGTCCGCAGGAGGGCGAAGAGCCGGGCGACGTCGTCGCCGGCGAGCCGGTAGTGGATGCGGACGCCCTCGCGCCGGGTGGCGACGAAGCCGGCCTGCTTGAGCGTCTGCAGGTGGGCGGAGGCGGTGGTCAGGTTCAGGCCGGCGGCCTTCGCGAGCGCGTCGACGGTGCGCTCGCCCTGCGCGAGCAGATCCAGCAGTTCGAGTCGCTTTCCGCTGGCCAGCGCCTTGCCGCTGGCGGCGAAGGCGTCGTACAGCGCGGCCTTCGCGCCGGCCCTCGCGCCGGCCCTCGCGCCGGCCCTCGCGCCGGCCGTGGTGCCGGTCTCGGTGGCCTTCGTGCCGGTCTCGGCGGCGCTCCCGCCGGCCCTCGCGATGGCGTCCCGCATTGCTTCCTCCACCTATCCATGGATGACTGTAACTGACGCCCTGCGGTGACGCTCCCCGCCCGGTGACGCACTCGCAGGCGCCCTCAGGCCTCGGACAAGGAGAGCACGATGGGCTTCGCCGACGATCACCTGATTCCCCTGGTCGACGACGGCCTCGGCAACAGCGCCTACCTCGTGGACCTGGGCGACGGCCGCGCCCTGGCCGTCGACGCCTGCCGCGACCTGCGCGCCCTCCGCGCCGCCGCCGAGCGGCGCGGACTGACCGTCGCGTACGCCGCCGACACCCATCTGCACGCCGACTTCCTCTCCGGCGCCGTCCAGCTCGGCCACGAGTACGGCGCCAGGGTGCTCGCCTCCGCCGCCGGTCACCGCGCCTTCCCCCACCGGGGCCTCGCCGACGGCGACGAGGTCGATCTCGGCGGGCTCACCCTGCGCGCCCTGGCCACCCCCGGTCACACCGACGAGCACCTGTCCTTCCTGCTCCTCGACGGCGGCCGGGAGCTCGGCGTCTTCACCGGCGGCTCGCTGATCGTGAACTCCGCCGCCCGCACCGACCTCCTCGGCGCCGACCGCACCGAGGAACTCGCCCGGGCCCAGTACCGCTCCCTGCGCCGGCTGGCCGAGCTGCCGGACGCGACCGCCGTGTGGCCCACGCACGGCGCCGGCTCCTTCTGCTCGGCGCCGCCCGGCAGCGAGCGCACCTCCGCCATCGGCGCCGAGAAGCGGGCGAACCCGCTGCTCGCCGCCCGTGACGAGGACGCCTTCGTCCGGCAGCTGCTCGCGGGCCTCGGCACGTACCCCGCCTACTTCGACCGGCTCGCCGAGGTCAACCGGCGCGGCCCCGCCGTCCTGACCGGGACCCCGCTCCTGGCGGAACTGTCCGCCGAACAGGTCCGCGCCCTCATGGCCGACGGCGGACACGTCGTCGACGTCCGTCCGGCCGCCGAGTACGCCGCCGGCCACATCCCCGGCGCCCTCTCCAACCCGCTGCGCGGCGCCTTCGCCACCTGGCTCGGCTGGCTCCTGCCCGACACGGCGCCGCTCGCCTTCGTCACCGGAGAGGGCCAGGACCTGGGCGAGCTCGTCTGGCAGGCGTACAAGATCGGGTACGAGCGACTGGCCGGGCGCCTGGCCGGAGGCATGGCGGCCTGGCTCGCCGACGGCAACGAGGAGGCCACCACCGCCCTCGTCGCCGCCGACCGGGCGGGCCGCCGTCCGTACCTCGACGTGCGCCAGGCCGCGGAGTTCACCGCCGGCCACGTCCCGGGGGCGCTCCACGTCGAACTCGGCGGCCTCGGCCGGGTCGCCGCGGACGTCCCGGACGGAGCCGTCGTCGCCTGCGCCCACGGCGAGCGCGCCATGACCGCCGCCAGCCTCCTCGAACGCGCCGGCCACACCCGTCTCACGGTGCTCCGCGGCGGTCCCGCCGACTACGCCGCCGCCCACGGCCTGCGCCTCGCCGTGGGGCCGGAGGACACCCGCCCGTGAGGAACGGCCGCGTGCCCGCCCCCGTACCCGCCGCCTCCGGCCGTCCGCCCGTACGTCTCGGACTGCGTGAGAACCGGCTCCAGTTCACCCTGCTCGTCATCGTCAACGTCTGCGTCGGCGGCCTGGTCGGCCTGGAACGCACCACCGTGCCGCTCATCGGCTCCGAGACCTTCGGCCTGACCAGCGACCTCGCGGTCTTCTCGTTCATCATCGCCTTCGGCCTCACCAAGGCCCTCACCAACCTGGCCGCCGGAGCGCTGACCGCCCGCTTCCGCCGCAGGCAGCTCCTCGTCGCCGGCTGGCTGATCGGCGTCCCCGTCCCCTTCGCGCTCGCCTACGCGCCCTCCTGGGGCTGGATCGTCGCGGCCAACGTGCTGCTCGGCCTCAACCAGGGCCTCACCTGGTCGATGACGGTCAACATGAAGATCGACCTCGTCGGCCCCGCCCGCCGCGGCCTCGCCACCGGCCTGAACGAAGCCGCCGGTTACACGGCCGTCGGCGCCACCGCCCTGCTCACCGGCTACCTCGCCACCGCGTACGGCCTTCGCCCCGTGCCGGAGCTCGTCGGCGTCGCCTTCGTCGCCGCGGGACTCGCCCTCACGCTCGCCGTGCGGGACACCGCCGCCCATGTCGCCCTCGAACTCGCCCGGCACGCCGAGCCGTTGACAGCCGGCGAGGACACCGGCCCGAGAGCCGCCTTCCTCCGCACCTCCTGGCGCCACCGCTCGCTGCGCGGCGCCAGCCAGGCCGGACTCGTCAACAACCTCAACGACGGTCTGACCTGGGGCGTCTTCCCGCTCCTCTTCACCGACCACGGGCTCGGACTCGCCGCCGTCGGCCTCGTCAAAGGCCTCTATCCCATCCTCTGGGGCCTCGGACAGATCCCCACCGGCCATCTCGCCGACCGCATCGGCCGCAAGCCCCTCGTCGTCACCGGCATGCTCGTCCAGTCGGCCGGTTTCGTCCTCGCGCTCGCCCTCCTCGACCGCCCGCTGCTCGCCGGCATCCTCTCCGCCGTCGCCCTGGGCCTCGGCACCGCCATGGTCTACCCGGCCCTCATCGCCTCCGTGTCCGACCACGCCCATCCCGCGTGGCGCGCCAACGCCCTGGGCACCTACCGCTTCTGGCGCGACATCGGCTACGCGGCCGGCGCTCTCGTCGCCGGCGTCCTCGCCGACGCCTTCGGGCTCGACGCCACCGTCGTCGCGGCCGCCGCCCTCACCGCCGCCTCCGGTCTCCTCGCCGCCCGCTGGATCACCGAACGGCCGAAGGGCTGATCCATTGACGTGCGGAGGCCGCACTCCTACGTTTTCGTTCGGACATACGGCTGTTGGTCGAAATTTCGAACGAAAGGGAGTCGCGTGCCCCGCACCGAACGCGCCACTCGCACCGCTCGTTTCACCCTCGATCCCGACTTCACCGTCGGCCCCGTCGATCCGCGTCTCTTCGGCTCCTTCGTCGAGCACCTCGGGCGCTGCGTCTACACCGGCATCCACGAGCCCGGCCACCCCGCCGCCGACGAGGACGGACTGCGCACCGACGTCCTGGAGCTGGTCCGCGAACTCGGCGTCACCGTCGTGCGCTATCCCGGCGGCAACTTCGTCTCCGGCTACCGCTGGGAGGACGGCGTCGGGCCGGCCGATCAACGGCCGCGCCGGCTCGACGCCGCCTGGCGCTCCACCGAGACCAACCGCTTCGGCCTGAGCGAGTTCATGGCCTTCCTGCGCAAGATCGGCCCGCGGGCCGAGCCGATGATGGCGCTCAACCTCGGCACCCGCGGCCTCGCGGAGGCCATGGACCTCGTCGAGTACGCCAACCACCCCGGCGGCACCGAACTCTCCGACCGCCGCATCGCGCACGGCGACAAGGACCCCTTCGGCATCCGCCTCTGGTGCCTCGGCAACGAGATGGACGGCACCTGGCAGACCGGCCAGAAGACGGCGGCGGAGTACGGCCGGCTGGCCGCCCAGACCGCCCGCGCCCTGCGCGGGCTCGACTCCGGCCTCGAGCTCGTCGTCTGCGGCAGCTCCGCCCGCGACCTGCCCACGTTCGCCGCGTGGGAGGCGACCGTCCTGGAGGAGACGTACGAGGTCGTCGACCACGTCTCCCTGCACGCCTACTACGAGGAGCAGGACGGCGACCGCGACTCCTTCCTCGCCTCCGCCGTCCACATGGAGGCCTTCATCCGGGAGGTGATCGCCACCTGCGACCACGTCGGCGCCCGGCTCAAGTCCCCGAAGCGGCTCACCCTCTCCTTCGACGAGTGGAACGTCTGGTACCAGCGACGGCCCAACCCGCACCCGGTGGAGGACTGGCAGGAGGCCCCCCGCCTCCTGGAGGACGTCTACACGGTGACCGACGCCGTCGTCTTCGGCACCCTTCTGATCGCCCTGCTCCGCCATGCCGACCGGATCGCCGTGGCCTGTCTCGCCCAGCTCGTCAACGTGATCGCGCCGATCATGACCGAGCCCGGCGGCCCGGCCTGGCGCCAGACCGTCTTCCACCCCTTCGCCCAGGCCGCGCGGTACGGGCAGGGCACGGTCCTCGACGTACGCGTCGACGCGCCCACGTACCCCACGCCGAAGTACGGGGACGTGCCGCTGCTGCACGCCACCGCCGTGCGCGGCGAGGACGGGACCGTCACCGTCTTCGCCGTGAACCGCGACCAGCACGCCGAACTGCCCCTGGAGGTGGCGCTGCGCGGTCTCGGCGTGAGCCGCGTGCTGGAGCACACCGCCCTCGCCGACGCGGACCCCGAGGCGTGCAACACCCTCGACGCGCCGGACCGGGTGGTGCCGCACGCCGTCCGCGGCACCGGCATCGCCGACGGACGGCTACGGGCCGTCCTGGAGCCGCTGTCCTGGAACGTCATCCGGCTGGCCTGACCGGCCGTCGCGTGGCGTCCCTCGGCGTTGAATCCATTCATACGACACGAGGGCGTGCGAGCCGTCAGCGCTGCGAAAGATCTCGGAGATCCTGTCCGAAGCGTTGACGGCGCTGGCCGGCGACCCTACTTTGTCCCAGCAAGCGCTTTCCTGAAACGTTCCAATCACGCGCGGGAGGACGAACTGTGCGTACACAAGGCACTGTTGACCGTCGGAATCTGCTGAAGGTCGCCGGCGGATCCATGGCGGCCCTCGGCCTGACCGCGGCGGGCTGCGGCACCGGATCCGGCTCGGGAGACGGCACCGTCACCCTCCGGTACGCCTGGTGGGGCTCGGACGACCGGGCCAAGCGGATCAACCGGTCGATCGCCCTCTTCGAGAAGAAGTACCCGAAGATCAAGATCAAGACCGACTTCCAGCCCTACGCCGACTTCTGGAAGAAGTTCAACACCCAGGCCTCGGGCGGCAACCCGCCGGACGTCTTCCAGAACGCCATCGGCTTCCTGCGCAAGTACGACAAGAAGAACGTCCTCCTCGACCTGCGCGGGCAGGTCGAGGAGGGGAACCTCCGGCTCGAGGGATTCCGCGCCGGACTGGAGAAGTTCGGCGAGGTCGACGGCAAGCTGCTCGGCATCCCCGTCGGCAGCAACTCCATGGCCCTCGTCGTCGACCGGACCGTCTTCACCCGGGCCGGCGTGAAGCCGAAGCCCGGCTGGACCTGGGACGAGTACCACGCGGCCCTCGCCAGGATCCAGGACAGCCAGGGCCGGGCCGGCGACGCCGGTCCGTACGGGATCATGTACCTCTACGACCTCTACCTCCGCCAGCACGGCAAGGCCTTCTTCACCACCTCCGCACTCGGCTTCACCGAGGCCGACCTGACCGACTGGTGGACCAAGGCGTTCGAGCGGGTGAAGTCAGGCCTCTACGCCGACCCGAAGAAGACCATCCAGGCCAAGCCCAAGTCGGCCGTCACCGCCGAACTCGCCGGCTGCGAGTTCACGTGGGACAACTTCTCCGTCCGCTACTCCTCCGAGGGCAAGAGCCAGTACGGGCTCGCCCCCATACCCACCACGGACGGCCACAAGACCGGCCAGTACCTCGGCTCCCTCATGCTCAGCGGCTCCCGGCGCACCAAGCACCCCAGGGAAGTCGCCCGGTTCATCGACTTCATGGTCCACGACCCCGAGGTCGCGAAGATCATGGGCTACGACCGCGGAGTCCCCTCGACCGTCGCCCAGTACGAGGCGTACGTGCCCTCCGACCCGGTCGGACAGCAGATCGCCGCGTACGAGAAGCAACTGGTCGAGTCGCGCGTCCTGGAGCCCATCACCCCGCACCCGGCCGGCGCCGACGTCGTCGAGGCCGCCTTCCTGCGGCTCTCCGAGGAGATGTCCCTCGGCACCCGGCCGGTCGCCGACGCGGTGAAGCAGTTCTTCACCGAGGCGAAGACGGCCCTCGCCGCCTGATGGACGCCGCCGTGACCTCCGTACCGACCGGCCCGGCACCCGGCTCCCCGCCGGGCCCGCCGGACCCCGCACCGCCGTCGCACCCCGCACCGCCGCCGGCGCCCACCACCGGCGGAGCGGGGCCGGGCCGCGCGGCCCCGCCCCGCCGGGCCCGCGGGACCCGCCGCGAGAACCTCGCCGGCTACCTGTTCCTCTCCCCGTGGATCACGGGCTTCCTGCTGCTCACCGCGGGACCCATGGTCGCCTCGCTCTACTTCGCCTTCACCGACTACAACCTCTTCGACGCCCCGCGGTGGATCGGTCTCGACAACTTCACCGAGATGTTCGGCGACCCCCGCTGGCGCACCTCCGTGAAGGTGACCAGCTGGTACGTGGTCGTCGGCACCCCGCTCAAGCTGGCCGCGGCCCTCGGCGTGGCGCTGCTGCTCAACCAGAGCCGGCGCGGCCAGGGCTTCTACCGGGCCGCGTTCTACGCCCCCTCGCTCATCGGCGCCAGCGTCTCCGTCGCCATCGTGTGGCGGGCGCTCTTCTCCGACGGCGCCGCCGTCGACCGCGCCCAGCAGGCCCTCGGCCTGGCGCCCGGCGGCTGGATCGGCGACCCCGACCGCATCATCTACGCCCTGGTGGCGCTGACCGTCTGGCAGTTCGGCGCCCCGATGGTCATCTTCCTGGCCGGACTCAAGCAGGTGCCGCGGGAGTTGTACGAGGCGGCCCAGGTCGACGGCGCGGGACCGTGGCGGCGGTTCTGGAACATCACCCTGCCGATGATCTCCCCGGTGCTCTTCTTCAACGTGCTCCTGGAGACCATCCACTCCTTCCAGATCTTCGGCTCCGCCTACATCATCGGCAGCCAGGGCAACGCCTGCGGCCCGGCCGACGGCACCCTCGTCTACACCTGCTACCTCTACATCCAGGGCTTCGAGAACAGCCGCATGGGCCTGGCCTCGGCGATGGCCTGGATGCTGCTGCTCGCCGTCGGCCTGGTCACGGCGGTGCTGTTCTGGTCCCAGCGGCGCTGGGTGCACTACGAGGAGGACGCCCGATGAGTCCCAAGGCGGCCTCGGCGGCCTGGCACGCGGGGGCGCTCGCCGTCCTCGCCGTCGTCCTCTACCCCGTGGTGTGGGTCGTGGGCGGCTCCTTCAAGCCCAACGACGAGATCGTCGGCAGCCTGGAGCTGTTCCCCACCGACCCCATCACCGACAACTACCGGCGGCTCGCGGACGGCATCGCCGACATCCCCATCGCCACCTTCTTCGGCAACTCCCTCCTCCTCGCCGTCGGTTCGGTGGTCGGCGTGCTCGCGTCCAGCTCGCTCGCCGCCTACGCCTTCGCCAAGGTCGGGTTCGCGGGGCGCGGCCTCCTCTTCACGCTGATGATCGGCACGCTGCTGCTTCCGTACCACGTGCTCCTCATCCCGCAGTACGTGCTGTTCCAGAAGCTGGAACTCGTCAACACGTACACGCCGTTGCTGCTCGGCAAGTACCTCGCCGCGGACGCCTTCTTCGTCTTCCTGATGCTCCAGTTCATGCGCGGGCTGCCGAAGGAGCTCGACGAGGCGGCCCGGCTCGACGGCTGCGGACATCCGCGGATCTACTGGTCGATCGTGCTGCCGCTGTGCCGGCCGGCCCTGATCACGAGCGCGATCTTCACCTTCATCAACGCGTGGAACGACTTCCTCGGCCCGCTCATCTACCTCAACGAGCCGGAGAAGTACACCGTCTCCCTGGGGCTGAAGATGTTCGTCGACCAGGACGGCGTCGCCAACTACGGCGGCATGATCGCCATGTCGCTGGTGGCGCTGCTGCCCGTCGTCGCCTTCTTCCTCGCCTTCCAGCGCTATCTCATCGACGGCATGGCCACCTCGGGGCTCAAGGGATGAGCGCGCCGCGTCGGCAAGGGCGCCCGCCCGGCGGGGGACGGGGGCGCTTCCTGGAGCGCTTCGGGGTCTTCGCCGAGGCCCTCCTCGTGGGCGTGTGGATCGCGGTCGCCGCGCTGCCGCTGGTCACCCTGCCTGCAGCGCTGGCAGCCGGCGCGGGTCACCTGCGGCGCTGGACGGCCGGGGAGGCCGCGGGTCTGCGGTACTTCGCCCGCGATCTGCGGGTCGCGCTGCGTGGGGGCGGCTGGGCGGTGGGGCTCGGGCTCTGGGCGGGGCTCGCTCTTCTGTGGGCCGATCTCGCCGTCGTACGGAGCGGAGGGCTGCCCGGCGGGCGGGTCGTCGGGGTCGTCGGGGTCCTGGCGGGGCTGTGGGCCGCCGTCGGTCTGCTGCGGGCCTGCGGCGCCTGGCGGGCGGGAGCCCGCTGGGGCGGGCTGCTCGCGGCCGGCGGCCGCCGGGCCCTGCGTGATCCGGCCGGGTCCCTGTTCGTGGTCTGCGGGTTCGCCGTCGTCGGGGCCTCGGCCTGGTTCTCGGCGCCGTTGGCCGTGCCGGCGCTCGGTGTCTGTGTCGCTGCCGTTCTGGCGGTCGAGCAGCGTGCGGCCTTGCCTGGCGCCGCGTAGAGCTGCCGCCGTGTAGAGCTGCCGCTGGTCAACCCGTCGTGGTGCCGCGTGGGCCGCTCCGGGGGCCGCATTCGGGACTGCGTGATGTACGGCGCGGATCTGGTCCGTGGCGTGCTGAACGCTCTTCTCCCGCGCCACAAAACACGCGTCACGTCCCGAACGCGACCCCCTGCGCGGCCCCCGCTTCCGTACGTCTTCGTCGAAAGGTTCGCTCATGTCCGCCATACCTCGCCGCTCGCTTCTGAAGGCGGCCGCCGTCGCCGGAGCCGCCGCGCAGTTCAGCTGGGTGCTCGGGCGCGACGCCCAGGCCGCTCCCGCCGCCGAGGCCGTCTCCGAGGCCGTCTCCGAGGGGCGGCCCGCCACCATCAGCTGGCTGGAGCCCGGAGGGCTCGGGGCCGCCGCCGGCTCCACCTTCGGTGCGCCTGGCCCAAGGGCGTCCACGCCGGTGACACCGCCTTCGTCCTGACGTCCGCCGACGGCGACCCCGTGCCCGTACAGACGTGGACGACCGCGCGCTGGCCCGACGGGTCGCTCAAGTGGACCGCGCACGCCGTCGGGCCCGAGGCGGGCGGCATCGAGCGCTTCAGCCTCGCGCCCGGAACTCCCGCGGCGGCTGCGAAGGCCGTGACCGTTTCCGCGACGGATCGGCGGATCAGCGTCGACACCGGAGTCGTTCGTGTCGTCGTCTCCAGGGACGGCGGGAAGCTCGTCGAGTCCGTCACGCGCGGAGGTGTGAAGATCGCCACCGACGGGCGGCTCGTGCTGCTGCGGCAGGGCGACATCGACGACGGCGACCAGGGCAACGCCAAGTGGGAGCGGTTCGACGGCGAGATCTCGGGTGCCGTGGTCGAACAGGACGGTCCCGTGCGGGCCGTGGTCCGGATCGACGGCAAGCACCGCAAGGGCAGCCGCAGTTGGCTGCCGTTCTGTGTGCGGCTCTACTTCTACGCGGGATCCGAGTCCTTCCGCATGGTCCATACCATCACTTTCGACGGTGACCAGAACAAGGACTTCATCCGTGGGCTCGGCGTCCGCTTCGGCGTCCCGATGCGCGACGCCTCGTACGACCGTCATGTCCGTCTCGCGGGCGAGGGCGCCGGGTTCCTCACCGAGGCCGTGCAGGGCATCACCGGGCTGCGCCGTGACCCCGGCGCCGCCGTGCGCAAGGCCCAGGTCAGGGGGGAGAAGCTGCCCGACCCCGCCACCTGGGACCAGCGGGTCACCAGCCGGCTGCAGTACGTCCCCACCTGGGGCGACTACAGCCTCGCCCAGCTCTCCGCCGACGGGTTCGCGATCCGCAAGCGCACCAAGACCGGGCACGGGTGGATCCCCGCCGGAGGAGGCAGGCGCGCGAGCGGCTTCGGATACGTCGGAGGCGTCACCGGCGGACTCTCGTTCGGGCTGCGGGACTTCTGGCAGAAGCATCCCGCCCAGCTCGACGTCCGCGGCGCCGCCGGCGACGAGGCCGAGGTCACCCTCTGGCTCTGGTCGCCCGAGGCGCAGCCCATGGACCTGCGCTTCTACCACGACGGCATGGGGCAGGACACCTACGCCGAGCAGCTCGAAGGCCTGAACATCACGTACGAGGACCACGAGCCGGGGTTCGGCACCCCGTACGGCATCGCCCGGACCAGCGAGCTGATGTTCTGGGCCAACGCGAGCACTCCCGCCGCCGACGTCCTCGTCTCCCAGGCCGCCGCCGTACGCACTCCGCCGCAGCTCGCCGCGAGCCCGGAAGACCTCGTCCGCGCCCGGGTGTTCGGCGGGCTGTTCTCGCCCGTCGACCGTTCCACCTCGGCCCGGGCGAGGATCGAGGACCGCCTCGACTACCTCTTCGCCTACTACAAGGACCAGGCCGAACAGCGCCGCTGGTACGGCTTCTGGGACTACGGCGACATCATGCACACCTACGACGAGGACCGGCACCAGTGGCGGTACGACGTCGGCGGCTACGCCTGGGACAACTCCGAACTCTCGCCCGACCTCTGGCTCTGGTACGCCTACCTGCGGTCCGGCCGCGCCGACATCTTCCGGTTCGCCGAGGCCATGACCCGCCACACCGGCGAGGTCGACGTCTACCACCTCGGCACCTGGGCCGGCCTCGGCACCCGCCACGGCGTTCAGCACTTCGCCGACAGCGCGAAGCAGCAGCGCATCTCCACGGCCGTCTACCGCCGTCCCTACTACTTCCTCACCGCCGACGAGCGGGTCGGCGACCTCATGCACGACCTGGTCGACTCCGACGAGACCTTCCTGGTGCTCGACCCCATCCGCAAGATCCGCACCGAGCCCTACACCCCCGACCGGCACGCCCTCTCCGTCGGCTTCGGCACCGACTGGAGCGGCCTCGCCGCGGCCTGGCTCACCGAATGGGAGCGCGGCGGCCCCAAGGCGGCCAAGGCCGAGGCCCGGCTGCGGTCCACCATGGAGACCATCGCCGCCCAGCCCAACGGCTTCGTCCAGGGCACCGGCCTCTACGACCTGGACACCGGCCGCTTCGCCGTCGCCGACAAGCCCGTCGTCGGAGTCTCCCACCTCTCCGCCATGTTCGGACTGGTCGAGATGTGCGCCGAGCTCATCGACCTCATCGACATGCCCGCGTTCAAGGAGGCGTGGCTCGACTACTGCCGCTACTTCAACGCCACCAAGGCCGAACAGGCCGCCCGGTACGGCCAGAACTTCGGCACCCTCCTCCTCTTCCAGGGCCACTCCCGCCAGGACGCCTACGCGGCGGCCCAGCTGAACGACGCCACGCTCGCCCAGCGGGCCTGGGCCAGGTTCGACAGGAGCGACGGCTACACCGCGGCTATGGTCTGGGACAAGACGCCCGTCCGGGGCCCCGACGCCCTCGAACCCGGCTACGAGCACCTGTGGATCAGCACGAACACCACCGCCCTGTACGGGCTCGCCGCCATCCAGAACCTCGCCCTCGTCGGCGACCGGTTGCCGAAGTGACGTCCGGGAGGATGATGATGAGAAGGACCGTTCTTGTCGTCGCGTCGGCGGCCCTGGCCGGTGTGCTCGCCGCAGCGCCGGCCGCCCACGCCGACGGGCCCCTCGGCCAGGGGCTCGACCACTGCGTCCCCACGGCCGCCGAAGGCCTCGCCTGCCACTTCGACGTCGCCCCCGGCACGTACGACGTCACCGTGACCCTCGGCGGAGAGACCGCCGGGGCGACCGCGGTCTCCGGCGAGACCCGGCGGGCCCTGCTAGCCGAGACCGTCACCGGGGCGGGGGAGCGGGTCCGGCGCTCGTTCACCGTCGACGTCCGCGATCCCGAGGGCGAGCCCACCGGCGCCGTCGGAAGCCCCGGGCTCGACCTGGTCGTCGGCGGGGCCGCGCCGCGCGTGACCTCGGTGCGGATCACCCCCGCGCCGGCCGCCCCGCGGCTGTTCCTCGTCGGCGACTCGACCGTCTGCGACCAGCCGGCCGGGCCGTACACCGGCTGGGGCCAGATGCTCCCCGCCCACCTGCGGCGCGGGATCGCGGTCGCCAACCACGCCGACTCCGGCGAGAGCACCGTCACCTTCCTCGCCGACCCGGCGCTCTTCGACCGGGTCGAGGCCGCGATCCGGCCCGGCGACCCCGTCCTGATCCAGCTCGCCCACAACGACAAGCAGACCGACGCCGCCACCTACCGGGCCAACCTCACCACCCTGGTCGAGCGGGTCCGGGCCCGGGGCGGCGAACCGGTCCTCGTCACGCCGGTCGTCCGGCGCTGGTTCAGCGCCGACGGCACCCTGAACAACGGCATCGCCCTGCTCGTCAACGGCCTCGGCGTCGACCATCCCGCCGAGATCCGCGCCCTCGCCGCCGAGCTCGGCACCCCGCTCATCGACCTCACCGCCCTCACCAAGGCGAGGGTCGAAGAACTCGGACCCGAGGCCTCCAAGGCGCTCTACCTCACGGCCGAGAAGCGGGACAACACCCACACCTCGGTACGCGGCGCCACGGAGTACGCGGCCCTCGTCGCCGGGGAACTGCGGGCCCGGGGCATCGTCCCGGAACACCTCTTCCGCTGAGCAGGGCACCGATGCTCTCCGGCGGTCAGGCCCCCGGGTTCGCCGTGAAGGTGAACGAGAAGGAGGCGGGCGCGGCCGACAGGCGGTGCTCCGGGAGCACGCCCGGGCCGCAGGACTGGGAGCCGATGCCGTGCTGGGCGTGGTCCAGGTGCAGCCAGAGGAGGTCGCCCGGCACCAGGTCGGTGCGGTGGGCGGCCGCGTCCAGCTGTTCCGTCGTCCAGCGGCGGGCCGTGAACCAGAACGCCGGGGCGCCCTCGACCCGTACGCCTCCTGTTCCGTCGGTCAGTTCCAGCCGGCGGGTGTCGATCCGGGCCCCGTTCTCCTGCGGACGCACGTACGGGGTCTGGAGACCGGCCACCGTCGACTCCCAGCGGCCGAGCCGGGCGGCCGCCCGCGTGTCCGGGTACGCCTCGCCGGGCCCGCACCCGTACCAGACCACCCGGTCGAGGGCGGCCGGCAGGCCGAGCCGGACGCCGAGCCGGGGGAGCGGCACCGGCCACCCGCCGTCCGGAACGACGTCGACGACGAGGCCAAGCGCCGTGCCGTCGGAGGTCCAGCGGTAGGTGACGGCGAGCCCGAGGTCCCGGCCCGCGGGTGCCACGCGCGACCGCACCGTGAGGCAGTCCGTCCCGACGCGCACCTCGTCGGTGCGGTGCCGCATCCGGTGCAGGCCCAGCGCGCGCCACGACGGTGCGCTGCGCACGTCCGGCTGCCAGGGCGCGCCTTCGTCGTTGTCCGTCGGCGCCCGCCACACGTCGAGCCGCAGGCCCGTGACGGGCACGGCGCCGAAGGCCAGCGGCTCGCCGGTGCGGGCGTCGAACACACCGGGGCCGAGGGTGATCCGGTCCGCCGCCCCGGCCGGCCGCGCGCCCGCCGGCGGCAGCGGCCGGGCCGGCGGCGCCGAGGCCGGGACCTGGCCCCAGGCGACCTCGTGCCCGGCGGACGCCCACGCGGTGTCGCGGGCAAGCACCGCCCGTACGGTCCACACGGTCTCCGCCCCGGCCGGACGCGCGGGCGGCTCCGGCAGCCGCACCACCGCGCTCCGGCCGGCGGGCAGCCCGGGCACGTCCAGCGGGCCCTCGGCGACCGTCTCGCCGTCGGCCCCGAAGGACCAGGTGAAGGCGAGGTGCGCGAGATCGGCGACGTCGTGGCCGTTGGTGACCGAGACCGTGCCCGGCTCCTCCCCGGCCACGATCCGGACCGGCTCGATCACCTTCTTGTACTCCAGCAGACCCGGCGACGGCGTACGGTCCGGGAAGAGCAGCCCGTCGCACACGAAGTTCCCGTCGTGCAGCTCCTCGCCGAAGTCGCCGCCGTAGCCGTACCCGTACTCCGGGTGGACCAGGCCGTGGTCGATCCACTCCCACACGAAGCCGCCCTGGCACCGCTCGTAGGTCTCGAACAGCCGCTGGTACTCGGAGAGTCCGCCCGGCCCGTTGCCCATCGCGTGCGCGTACTCGCAGAGGACGAAGGGCAGTGCGCCGCGCGCCGCCGGGCCCCCGTCCGCGCGCCGGCCGATCTCGTCGACCTCGGCGTGCGGCGGGTACATCCGTGAGTAGACGTCGGTGTCGCGGCACGAGCGGTCGCCCTCGTAGTGCACGGGCCGGGACGGGTCCCGCTCGCGGATCCACCGCGCCATCGCGGTCAGACCGGCGCCGGTGCCGCACTCGTTGCCCAGCGACCACATGATCACCGACGGATGGTTCTTGTCCCGCTCGACGAGCCGGGCCGCCCGGTCGAGCAGCGCCGGCGTCCAGCGCGCGTCGTCCACCGGGTTGCCCCGCCACGCCAGCTCCTCGAACCCGTGGGTCTCCAGGTCGCCCTCGTCGATCACCCACAGGCCGTACTCGTCGCACAGGTCGAGGAAGGCCGGATGCGGCGGATAGTGCGAGGTGCGGACGGCGTTGACGTTGTGACGCTTCATCAGCTCCACGTCCTCGCGCATCGTCGCGAGCTCCAGGCTCCGCCCGCGCTCCGGATGGAACTCGTGCCGGTTCACGCCCCGGAAGAGGACCCGCCGCCCGTTGGCCTTCAGCACCCCGTCCTCGACGCACACCGAGCGGAAGCCGATCCGCAGCGCGATGCGCTCCCCGCCGGCGGCCAGCTCGCCCTCGTACAGGCGGGGCACCTCGGCGCTCCACGGCTCGACCGGCACCGTCGCCGTCTCGCCGGTCGCCAGGTCGAGACCCAGCTCCGGCACCGCCACCCGGCCGGGCACGTCGCAGTCGACGCGCAGGCCGCCCGTGCCCCCGGCGTGGTCGTACGAGGCGTGGACGAAGAAGTCGGCGGGCGCGCCCTCCGGCCGGTGCAGGAGCGTGACGTCCCGGAAGATCCCCGGCAGCCACCACTGGTCCTGGTCCTCCAGGTAGGAGCCCGAGGACCACTGGTGGACGCGGACCGCGAGCACGTTGTCCCGTGCGCGCAGCAGCCGTCCCACGGCGAACTCGTGGGCCAGACGAGAGCCCTTGAAGTCGCCGAGCTCCGTGCCGTTGAGCCAGACCCGGGCACAGGACTCCACGCCGTCGAAGCGGAGGACGGCTCCGCCCGTCGCCGGCCAGTCCCCGGGCACGTCGAAGCGGCACAGGTGGTCGCCGGTCGGGTTCTCGGAGGGGACGTGCGGCGGGTCGACGGGGAAGGGGTAGACGACGTTGGTGTAGGCCGGTCGCCCGTACGCGCCGTCCTTGCCCTGGAGGACCCAGTGGCCGGGCACGGCGATCCGGTCCCAGCCGCTCGCGTCGAAGTCCGGGGCGGCGAAGGAGTCGTCGTGGCTGTCGGCGGCGGGCGAGAGACGGAAGGCCCACTCGCCGTTCAGGGAGAGGGCGGCAGCGTCGGAACGGGCGTACCAGGCACGGGGCGGAAGCGTGCCGCGGCCGGGGGAGACGTCTTCGTACCAGGGCAGCGCGGACATGGTCCTCCTGCGGGAGACGGGAAGGGGATGGAGAGACGGGAAGGGGATGGAGAGACGGAAGGGGATGGAGAGACGGGAAGGGGAGGGGCAGACGGGAAGGGGAATGGGGAGACGGGGAAGGGGGAGCGCCGGCTTCCGGCCGAAGCATGTGCCGCGCGGCTCCGGCTCCCATCCCACCGCTCCGTCCCGTCGCGCACAACCCCGGCCGGGCCTCGGACCCTTGGACTCTTCTCGCCCCGCCTGGACAGTTCTTGAATCGTTTTTATCCAGGCGGCAACCCCACGCCGCGCGGCGGCGACCTACGGGCGCCTCACCCCCACACCAGCGAAGGAGCCGCACCCGTGAACCCGTACGACACCCCGTCGCACCCGGTCCGCCGCCGCACCCTCCTCGGCGCGGCAGCGGCCGGCACCGCCCTCGCCGCCACCGGCGGACCCGCCCCCGCGCGCGCCGCCGCCGCCTCGTTCGGCTGGAGCGACGACGGCACCCAGTACGTCCTCGACACCGGCGCCGGGCTCGTCTTCAAAATCTCCAAGTCCACCGGCGACCTCACCTCCCTCCTATACAAGGGCAAGGAGTACGAGGGCTACGGCGGCAAGCACTCGCACGTCGAGTCCGGCCTCGGCTCCTCCACCGTCACCCTGCGGCAGGCCGGCTCCACCATCCTCGTCACCGTCGTCCACGGCACGCTGCGCCACTACTACGCCGCCCGCGCCGGACTGAACAACGTCTACCTGTGGACCGACAAGGCCGACACGTCCTTCACCGCCACCCGCTACATCGTCCGCCTCAGGCCGGGCGTCTTCCCCAACGAGGGCCCAGACTCCTGGGTCGAGGGCGCGGACACCGTCATCGAGGCCGGTGACGTCTGGCAGCGGTCCGACGGCCAGACCCGCTCCAAGCACTACTCCGGGCTGCGCGTCATGGACTACGACCACATCGGGTACACCACCGGGACCGTCGGCCTCTGGATGGTGCGCTCCAACCACGAGAAGGCCTCCGGCGGCCCCTTCTACCGCTCTCTGCTGCGCCACTCCAACGAACTCGGCGTCGGCCTCTACGAGATCCTCCACTACAACCAGTCGCAGACCGAGGCCATGCGCTTCGGCCTCCAGGGCCCGTACGTCCTCGCCTTCACCGACGGCGGAACGCCCGACCCCGCGCTGTCCGCCGCCCACCACGACACCTCGTGGGTGGACGGCCTCGGCATCCCCGGATGGGTCGGCGCCGCGGGGCGGGGCCGGGTCGCGGGCGTCGGGCTCGCCGGCATGGACCCGGCCCACCCGTACACGGTCGGCTTCGCCAACGCCGACGCCCAGTACTGGACCCGCGCGGCCGCCGGCACGGGAGCCTTCTCCTGCCGCGGCATGCTCCCCGGCACGTACACCCTCACCGTCTACAAGGGCGAACTCGCCGTCCACACCGGCACGGTGACGGTCACCGCGGGCACGGCCACCGCCCTCCACACGATCACCCTGACCGGCGACCCGAGCACCGCCCCCGCGATCTGGCGGATCGGCGACTGGAACGGCACGCCGGCCGGCTTCAAGAACGCCGCCCTCATGACGTACGCCCACCCCGCCGACGTCCGCGCCGCCCCCTGGACCGGCAACGTCGTCCTCGACGGCACCGACGTGCGGTCGTCCTTCCCCTGCTACCTCTGGAAGGACGTCAACGACGGCGTTCTCGTCTACTTCAGGCTCACCGCCGCCCAGGCCGCCGCCGCGCACACCCTGCGCATCGGGGTCACCACGGCCTTCCTCAACGGACGGCCCCAGGTCACGGTCAACGACTGGGTCTCGGCGATCCCCTCACCGCCCGCCCAGCCGTCGACCCGCTCCCTCACCAACGGCTCCTACCGCGGCAACAACCACACCTTCACCTACGTCGTCCCGGCGAGCGCCTGGAAGACGGACCCGGGCCAGTACAACGTGCTGCGGCTGAACGTCGTCAGCGGCTCGACCGGCACCGGCTTCCTCAGCCCCGGCACCTCGGTCGACTGCGTCGACCTGCTCGCGTGACCAGGTGACCTCCCGTCCGCACGTCAGACCTCCTCGGCCTCCGGCCAGGTGATCCAGCCGGCGGGGACCGCGTCGTCCAGGCGGCGCACCTCGCCGGGTGCGAGCAGCTCCGCGCGGAGCAGCGCCCGCGCGACGAGCCGGGCCACCGCGATCGCGCCCGGCGGGTTGAAGTGCGTGTTGTCCCGCGCCGTCGCGGTCCAGTGGAAGTACTCCTTGGTGGCCTCGGGGCCGAGCTCCTGCCAGAGGGCCAGCGACGCGTCCTCGATGTCGAGCAGCGGAACGCCCGTCTCCTTCGCCACCTCGCGCATCGCCTCCGGATAGGCCCCGAGCGTGCGCAGCGCGGTGCCGGACGCGTCGAACTGCCGCCGCTCCACGGAGGTGGCGAGGACCGGCACCGCGTCCCGGGACCTCGCCCCCTCCACGTACGCCCGCAGGTTGTCCTGGTACACGCTCCAGGGATCCGTCTGCCGGTTCGGGTCGTCGGACTGGTCGTTGTGGCCGAACTGGACGAGGAGCAGGTCGCCCGGGCGGACCGCCGCGAGGATCGCGTCGAACCGGCCCTCGTCGAGGAAGGTCCGCGTGCTGCGCCCGTTGACCGCGTGGTTGACGACCTCCGTGCTCCCGTCCAGGAAGAACGGCAGTGCCATGCCCCAGCCGGTCTCCGGGGCCGCGTCGGCGTACTTCTGCGAGGCGGTGGAGTCCCCGGCGATGAACAGGGCACGGGGGCGCGGGACTTCGGCGTCACGGACGGACATCGTCACTCTCTTCTGTCAGGAGGGAATGGGTACGGGGTCGTGTCCGGCATCACGCGGTCACGTCGTCGAGCAGTCACGTCGCCAAGCGGTCACGTTGTCACGCGGTCACGTCGTCAAGCGGTCACGTCGTCACGCCGTCACCGCCTTGCGGACGAGGGCCGCCGCCTCCTCCCGGCCGAGCCGGCCGTCGGCGACGACGGTCACCACCCGCCGTACGACGCTCTCGCCGGCCCCCAGGGCGAGCCTGGCGTCATGGGCGAGGGACGAGCCGACGGCCGGGTACTCGGCGGCCCGCACGAACCACGGATCACGCCGGGTCTCCTCGGTGGCCCCGGCGAACACCAGCGTCCAGCCCGCGCCCGCGAGGGCCACCCAGTCGGCACGGGCACCGTGCAGGGCCTCCTCGCCGTCGCCCGCCGGACCGAACGCCACCGGGGCCGATGCCTCCTTGGGCGCGCGCCAGAAGAAGCCGCCGTACGCGGCACCCGGGCGGCCGTTCGTGGCGGGGCTGCCGAGCGACAGGCCGCGCCCCGAGACGTTGGTGAGCGAGAAGGTGAGGTCGAGCGCCCACGCCGAACCGGTGAGGCACGTGGCCGCCACCGTCCGGTACTCGCGGAGCCATCGCTCGCCGGCCGCCGTCCAGCTCAGCTCCGCCACGAAGCCGTCCGGGTCGCAGAGCTTGAAGCCGTCGTGCCGCTGGACGCCGTGGCGGCCGAGCTCGACGTAGCCCCGGCCGCGGACGAAGGACGGCCCGCCCCAGAAGTCGTACGAGGCCGGATCCCGGCCGGCCGGATCGTCTCCGGCGCCACCGGTCACCGAGGTGTCTGCCACCACGGCGACGTCGGGGACGGCGACACCGGCGCCGAGATGGTGCGGATGGTCCGCCGGCAGCGCCTCGGTCACGGTCCGCCCGGCCGGCGTGGTCACGGGGTGCAGATACGGCCGCGGCGCGTGTCCGGGGGCCAGCGCGGGGCGCGTGAGGTAGCGGGCGACGCTCCGCCCGGCGCAGCGCAGGACGGCGACGGCGCCCGAGGACGTCACCCCGCCACCGTCCGGAGCCGAGGGGCCCAGGGGGCACCCAGTTCGGAATAGAGGCGCAGGGAGTCGGCGCTCGCGTCGACCAGGGCGTCGATCCCGTCGACGACCCTGCGTCGCGCGCTCTCACCGGGCTCGAAGTGCCAGAGCTCCGGGGGAAGTTCGGTGGGATCCGGGGCGGTGCGCACCGCCTCGACGACCCGCATGAAGGCTCCGGTCGCCTCCGGCGGCACCCACAGCGGCTCGTCACCGGTGACGTGCGCGACCAGGTTCTCCAGGAGGTCGGTGCGTCCGTACGCGGTCTCCACCGGCTCCCGCCCGTCCCGTCGCACGACGACCCGGTCCCGCAGGTACCGGAAGGTGATGCGGCCGCGGGTGCCGTGCACGACGACGTACGGCTCCGCCGGCCGCTCGGCGCAGAGCGTCGCCGCCACGGTGACCCGGGGGCCGGCCGTGGTCGTGATCCGCACGGCCGAGGTGTCGTCGGACTCGACGGCGTTCGCCCGCAGGAGTTCGGTCTCCACCCGCTCGACGTCCTCGCTCCGGTCGGCGCCCGCGAGGGCGAGCGCGGTCGCGACCGCGTGGGCGAGCGGGTTGGTGAGCGCCCCGTCGACGACGTCGGCACCGTCCAGCCGACGGCGGCCCGCCCACGGCGCGCGCCGGAAGTAGGCCTCGTCGCGGACCCAGGCCCCGGCCGCGCCGACCCCGACGAGCTCGCCGATCACGCCCTCCTCGACCATCCGGCGGATCGCGGGCACGGCGTGCGAACCGAGCGACTGGAAGCCGATCTGGCACGCGGCGCCGACGGCGCCCAGCCCGTCGACCAGCCGGCGGAACTCGGCGTACGACGGCACGGGCGGCTTCTCCAGGAGGACGTGCGCACCGTGCCGGGCGGCGGTGAGGGCCATGTCGGCATGGGTCTGGATCGGAGTGCTGAGCACGACGATCCGGGCACCGGTGGAGGCCAGCAACGCGTCGAAGTCCGCGGACTGGGCGGGACTTCCGATGCCGTCCAGCTCGGCCGCGTCGAGCGGACGCAGCTCGCACACCCCGGCGAGGCGGACGAGACCGAGCCCTTCGAGCCGGTGGATGTTGAGCAGATGACTGCGACCGTGGCCGCGCGCCCCCGCGAGGACGACGGGCAGGGGTTCGTGTGCGCGTATCGGATGCAAGGGCTTCATCCCTTCCGTTCGTCGTCGGTCGCCCGTCCCGTCACGAGGATCACCTCGAGGGTGCGGGGGCCGTGGACCCCCTCGACCCGGTCAAGCTCGATGTCGCTCGTCGCCGAAGGTCCGGAGATCCAGGTGAGCGGGCGCGTCGGATCGAGGCGGGGCAGCGCGAGCGGCACCGAGGCCACCACCTGCTCCGGCGCCCGTACGACGCACACGTGGAGGTCCGGCACGAGGGTGAGTGCCCGCCGCCCCTGCCCGGGGCCGCCGTCGAGCACGATCGTGCCCGTCTCGGCGATCGCCAGCGCGCAGCCGGTGACGACGGCGTCGGTGGCGTCGAGCTCGTACGGACCGAGCCGGGGCTCGTCGTACCGCCGCTCGACGGCCGTGGCGGCCAGCCACTGCCCGGGCAGCCCGGCCGGCACGGCGACGCTGCGGGCGCCGCGCCGGCCGAGCACCCGGCCGATCAGCTCCGGGAGCCCGGCTTCCGTGGTCCGGTGCACCTGGGCGCGGTAGTCGGCGAGGTTCTCGTGGAGCAGGTCGAGCAGGGCCGCGGGGTCGTCCGGGACGTGGCGCGTGAGGTAGTCGCGGGGCACGTCCGGTGCCTCGCCGGCGCCGGCGCCGGCGACGGCGGCACGGATCCGGGCCAGGACACGCTCACGGGAAGAGGAGGACGCAGCAGACGCAGCAGATGACGTAGATGACGGAGATGACGGAGACGAGGGAGGCGGGGTGGTCATGTGCGGTTCTTCCTCCACCAGTCGCGGAACGGCTCCGCGGGGAGCTCGGGCAGGTCGCGGGTCTCGGTCCAGGCGCGTGCGCCCGGCGGGTTCTTCGGGTGGAGAGCGCGGGTGCGGGCGGCCAGCCGCTCGCCGGCGGCGAGGACCGACGGGTGGTCGAGGACCCAGCCGGCCGCCTTCATCGCCGCCCGCTCGCGGCGGTGGCCGGGGCCGCCCCGCTCGGCGACGCGTTCGCGGAGGTGGACGAGGACCTCGGGGATGTCGATGGCGACGGGGCAGACCTCGTAACACGCTCCGCAGAGAGAGGAGGCGTAGGGCAGCGAGGCGTCGATCTCGCTCGCCGTACCGCGCAGCTGGGGCGTGAGGATCGCGCCGATCGGTCCGGGATAGACGGAGCCGTAGGCGTGGCCGCCGGCCCGCTCGTAGACGGGGCACACGTTGAGGCAGGCGGAGCAGCGGATGCAGCGCAGCGCCTGGCGGCCGACCTCGTCGGCGAGGACGTCGGTGCGGCCGGCGTCCAGCAGGACGAGGTGGAAGGTCCGCGGCCCGTCGTCGTCGGTCGTGCCGGTCCACATGGAGGTGTAGGGGTTCATCCGTTCTGCGGTCGAGGAGCGGGGCAGGGTCTGCAGGAAGACCTCCAGGTCCCGCCAGGTGGGCACGACCTTTTCGATGCCGACGACCGAGATCAGCGTCTCGGGGAGGGTGAGGCACATCCGTCCGTTGCCCTCGGACTCGACGACGACGAGCGTGCCGGTCTCGGCGACCATGAAGTTGGCGCCCGAGATGCCGACCTTCGCGCGCAGGAACTTCTCCCGGAGGTGGAGGCGGGCCGCCTCGGCGAGTTCGGCGGGTGTGTCGGTGAGGTCGTCCGGAGCCGGGCGGCCCCACGCCGCCATCTCCGAGCGGAAGACGTCGCGGATCTCGCCCCGGTTGCGGTGGATCGCGGGGACCAGGATGTGCGAGGGCCGGTCGTCGCCGAGCTGCACGATGAGCTCGGCGAGGTCGGTCTCGTAGGCGCGGATGCCCTCGGCCGCCAGGGCCTCGTTGAGACCGATCTCCTGCGTGGCCATCGACTTGACCTTGACCACCTCCGTCTCGCCGGTCGCCCTGACCAGGCCGGCGACGATCCGGTTGGCCTCGTCGGCGTCCGCCGCCCAGTGCACCGTGCCGCCCGCGGCGGTCACCGCCTCCTCCAGCTGGAGCAGATGGCGGTCGAGGTGGCGAAGGGTGTGGTCCTTGATCCGCCGGCCGGCCTCGCGCAGGTCGGCCCAGTCGTCGAGCTCGGCGACGGCGCGCGCCCGCTTGTCGCGGATCGTGTGGGTGGCGTGCCGCAGGTTCGACCGCAGCGTCGCGTCGCCCACGGCCGACCGTGCCGCCTCCGGGAACGCCGGCATGCCGACGAAGACCCCGCTCATCGTCCCGACTCCTCTCGCCAGGGCTCCTCTTCCGTGCTGGCGAGGATCTCCGCCAGGTGCAGCTCCCGCAGGGGCGCCGACCGCCGTCTCAGCAGCCCGCCCAGGTGCATCAGACAGGAGCTGTCGGCCCCGCACAGCACCCGGGCCCCGGTCGACACGGCGCTGCGGATCTTGTCGGCGCCCATCGCCGCCGACACGTCCGGGTTCTTGACCGCGAAGGTGCCGCCGAAGCCGCAGCACTCCTCCGCCCCGGGCAGTTCGACGAGTTCCAGGCCCTTCACCGCTTCCAGAAGCCGGCGCGGCCGGTCGCCGAGCCCGAGCAGGCGCAGCCCGTGACAGGACGGGTGGTAGGTCACCTTGTGCGGGAAGTACGCGCCGACGTCGGTGACGCCCAGCACGTCGACCAGGAACTCCGTCAGCTCGTACGTCCGCGGGCCCAGTTCGGCCGCCTGCGGGCCGAACCGCCCGTAGTGCGTCCGCACCATGGCCGCGCACGATCCGGACGGCGTCACGACGTGGTCGTACCCCTCGAAGGCGCGCACCGTGCGCCGCACCAGGGGAGCGGCCAGCGCCCGGTATCCCGTGTTGAACTGCGGCTGGCCGCAGCAGGTCTGGGCGGCGGGAAAGTCCACCCGCACGCCCAGGCGTTCGAGCAGCCGGACCGTGGCCACCGCCGTCGCCGGGAAGACGGCGTCGTTGAGGCAGGTGACGAAGAGAGCGACACGCATCAGTGGTTCCTCGGAGACGGTTCGAGCCGGGCGGCGGCCCGGTCCCAGACCGCGCCGTCGCCTTCCGGTGCGTAGTGTTCCAGGGGCTGGGTCCGCGCGACGAGTGCCCGCATCGACGGCAGGTCGCCGACCAGCCCCGCCGCCCGGGCCTGGACCAGGACGTTGCCCAGGGCGGCGGCCTCGACGGGCCCCGCCACGACGGGCAGACCGGTCGCGTCCGCGGTGAGCCGGCACAGCAGCCGGTTGCGGGCCGCGCCGCCCACCAGATGGATCCGGCCGATGTCCCGGCCCGCCAGGGCGGCGGCCTCGCGCAGCGTGCGCCGGTGGGCGAGGGCCAGGCTCTCCAGGACGCACCGGAGCACCGCGCCGCGGTCCTCCGGCACCGGCTGACCGGTCCGGCGGCAGTACGCCCGGATCCGGCCCGGCATGTCGCCGGGCGGCAGGAACTCCGGCGCGTCCGTGTCCACGAACGAGACGAACGGCTCGGCCCGTTCGGCCTCGGCCAGCAGGTCCTCGTGCGCGGCGGGCCGCCCTCGTGCCGCCCAGGTCCTGCGGCACTCCTCCCACAGCCACAGGCCCATGGTGTTCCGCAGGAACCGGATCGTGCCGTCGACGCCCCGTTCGTTGGTGAAGTTCGCGGCCCTGGCCTCCTCCGTCAGCACCGGGGCCGGCAGTTCGAGACCGGCCAGCGACCAGGTGCCGCACGAGATGTACGCGAAGTCCGGCGCCGTGGCGGGTACGGCCGCGACGGCCGACGCGGTGTCGTGGGAGGCGACCGTCGTGACCGGCGTCGCGGCGTCGAGGCCGGTGTACGCGGAAACGTACGGCAGGATCCGGCCGGCCGGGTCGCCCGGCGCGCGCAGCGGCGGCAGCAGTCCGGGTTCGAGCCCGAGCCGCCGGAGCAGCGCCTGCGACCAGGTCCCCGCGCGGGCGTCGAAGAGCCCCGTGGTGGACGCGTTCGTCTCCTCGGCGCCGACCGAACCGGTCAGCCAGCGCACCATCAGGTCCGGGACGAGCAGCAGGCGGTGGGCGGCGGCGAGCTGTGCGGAGCCGTCGGCCGCGGCGAGCTGGAAGACGGTGTTGAAGGGCAGGTGCTGGAGACCCGTGACCCGGAACAGCTCGCCCGGACCTCCGACCCGCTCCCACACCTCCGCGGCGACGCCGTCGGTCCGCCCGTCGCGGTAGTGGTACGGGGCGCCGAGCAGCTCGCCGTCCGCGTCCAGGAGCCCGTAGTCCACCGCCCAGCCGTCCACGCCGACCGAGTCGACCTGCCCCGCCGCCGCCCGCGCCGCCGACCGCAGCCCGTCAAGGACGCCCTGGAAGAGCGCGAGGGCGTCCCAGCGCAGACCGCCGTCGGGCAGCCGGACCGGTGAGTTGGGAAAGCGGTGGACCTCTTCCAGGCCGAGTGCGCCCGGCGCGACCCGGCCCAGCATCACCCGGCCGCTGGTGGCGCCGAGATCGGCGGCGGCGAACACGCCCTCGCGGCGGACGTCCACGGCCCCGCTCATCGCAGGAACGCGGCGGCGACGCCGGCGTCGACCGGCACGAGCAGCCCGGTGGTGTGCGTGAGGTCGCCACCGGTCAGCGCGAAGACGGCGGCCGCCACGTGCTCCGGAAGCACCTCCCGCTTGAGCAGCGTCCGCCGGGCGTAGAACGCCCCCAGCTCCTCCTCCGCGACCCCGTACGTGGCCGCCCGCTGCGCGCCCCAGCCGCCCGCGAAGATGCCCGAGCCGCGCACCACGCCGTCCGGGTTGACGCCGTTGACGCGGATCCCGTGCTCGCCCAGCTCGGCGGCGAGAAGTCGGACCTGGTGGGCCTGGTCGGCCTTCGTCGCGGAGTAGGCGATGTTGTCCGGACCGGCGAAGACCGCGTTCTTCGAGACGATGTACACGATGTCGCCGCCGAGGCCCTGCGCGGTCATCACCCGCGCCGCCTCGCGGGAGACCAGGAAGGAACCGCGCGCCATGACGTCGTGCTGGAGGTCCCAGTCCCGCGCCGTGGTCTCCAGGAGGGGCTTGGAGATCGAGAGGCCCGCGTTGTTGACGACCAGGTCCACCCCGCCGAAGGCGAGCAGCGCGTCCCGGAACGCCGCGACGATCGCCTCCTCGGAGGTGACGTCCACGGTGACCGCCACCGCCCGGTCGGGACCGCCGAGTTCCCCGGCCACCGCGGCCGCCTTCCCGCCGTCCACGTCGGCGACGACCACACAGGCGCCCTCGGCGGCCAGCCGGTGCGCGATCGCCCGCCCGATCCCGCTGCCCGCGCCGGTCACCAGCGCGATCCGGGCCGCGAGCGGCTTGGGCGCCGGCATCCGCCGCAGCTTCGCCTCCTCCAGGTCCCAGTACTCGATGCGGAACTTCTCCGCCTCGTCGATCGGCGCGTACGAGGAGACCGCCTCCGCCCCGCGCATCACGTTGATCGCGTTGACGTAGAACTCGCCCGCGACCCGCGCGGTCTGCTTGTCCCGGCCGAAGGAGAACATGCCGACCCCGGGCACCAGCACGATCGCCGGGTCCGCGCCGCGCATCGGGGGCGAGCCGGCCGTCGCGTGCCGCGCGTAGTACGCCGTGTACTCCTCCCGGTAAGCGGCGTGCAGCTCCCGCAGCCGGGCGACGGCGTCCGGCAGCGGCGCGTCCGCGGGCAGGTCCAGGACGAGCGGCCGCACCTTGGTCCGCAGGAAGTGGTCGGGACAGGAGGTGCCGAGGGCCGCGAGCCGGGGGTGTTCGGCGCGCGAGACGAAGTCGAGGACGACGTCGCTGTCGGTGAAGTGCCCGACCTGCGGATGGTCCTGGGACGCCAGTGCCCGCACGTACGGGGCGAGGGCGGCGGCCCGCTCCCGGCGTTCGGCGGCCGGCAGCGCCGCGTACCCCTCGACGACCGGCCCGAAGGGCTCCGGCCGGCCGCGCTCGGCGAGGAAGGCCTCGGCGGTGCGGATGACGTGCAGCGCGTTGCGCTCGCACTCCTCGGAGGTCCCGCCCCAGACGGTGATCCCGTGACCGCCGAGGACGCAGCCGATCGCCCGTGGGTTCGCCGCCTGCACGGCCGCGATGTCCAGGCCGAGCTGGAAGCCGGGGCGGCGCCAGGGCACCCACACGACGGTGTCGCCGAAGCAGTCGGCCGTCAGCTTCTCGCCGTCCGCGGCGCAGGCCAGGGCGATGCCGGCGTCCGGGTGGAGGTGGTCGACGTGCGCCGCGTCCACCAGGCCGTGCATGGCGGTGTCGATGGAGGGCGCGGCGCCGCCCTTGCCGTACAGGCAGTGGTCGAAGGCGGCGACCATCTCGTCCTCGCGCTCGACGCCCGGGTAGACCGCGGTGAGCGCGCGGAGCCGGTCGAGGCGCAGGACCGCGAGCCCTTCCTCGGTGAGGGTGCCCAGGTCGCCGCCGGAGCCCTTGACCCACATGAGCGTCGTCTCGCCGCCCGTCACGGGGTCGGTGACGACACCCTTGGCGGAGGCGTTGCCGCCCGCGTAGTTGGTGGTGCGGGGATCCGCGCCGAGGCGGTGGGCGCGTTCCAGGAGTGCGGCGACTTCGGGGGGAGTGGCGGAGGCCATGACGTTCCTTAGGGATGCGAGGGCGAAGGAGTGCGGGACCGGGCGGGGCCTCGGCCCCGTCCGGCGGATCGGGGCGGCGAGACACCCCCTACGGGCTTCACGCGCCCCAGCCGGCCTGCGCGCCGCCCACCCGCTCGGCGGCGATCCGCTCCTGCCGTCCGGAGCGGAGGTAGGCGGCGACCGGGTCCGGATCGAGGCCCTGCTCCTCGCGCAGGTCGCGCAGCATCGGGCGCACGTCGGTGTGGAAGGCGTCCATGAGCACCGCGTTGGCGGCGAGCACGTCCCCGTCCCGCTGCGCGGCCGCGAGCGCCTCGCGGTCGACGAGCAGCGCCTTCGCGGTGGCCTCCTGGACGTTGAGCACCGAGCGGATCACCGCCGGGACCTTCGCCTCGATGTTGTGGCACTGGTCGAGCATGAAGGCGACGCCCGCGGAGTCCGCGAGGCCGCCGCCCCGTACGACCTCGTACATGATCCGGAAGAGCTGGAAGGGGTCGGCGGCGCCGGCCATCAGGTCGTCGTCCGCGTAGAAGCGCGAGTTGAAGTCGAAGCCGCCGAGCCGCCCTTCCCGCAGGAGCAGGGCGACGATGAACTCGATGTTGGTGCCGGGCGCGTGGTGGCCGGTGTCGACGACCACCCGGGCCCGGGGGCCGAGTCTGAGGCAGTGCACGTAGGCGGTGCCCCAGTCGGGCACGTCGGTCGTGTAGAAGGACGGCTCGAACAGCTTGTACTCCAGCAGCATCCGCTGCCCCTCGCCGAGGCGCCCGTACACCTCGGCCAGGCTCTCCGCCAGCCGCTCCTGCCGGGCCACGACGTCGTCCTGGCCGGGGTAGTTGGTGCCGTCGGCGAACCACAGCTTCAGGTCCGCCGAGCCGGTGGCGTCCATGATGTCGACGCAGTCGAGGAGATGGTCCACGGCCCGGCGCCGCACGGCCGCGTCCGGGTGGCAGACGCTGCCGAGCCGGTAGGCGTCGTCCTGGAAGGTGTTGGAGTTGATCGCGCCGAGCTCGAGGCCGCGCTCCCGGGCGTACGAGGAGAGGACGGCGTAGTCGTCGACGCGGTCCCACGGGATGTGCAGCGCGACCCGGGGTGCGACGCCCGTGTACGTGTGCACCTCGGCCGCGTCGTCCAGCTTCTCGTACGGGTCGCGCGGCACGCCCGGCTGGGCGAACACCTTGAACCGGGTGCCGGAGTTCCCGTAGCCCCACGAGGGAGTTTCGATCCGCTGGGCGGCGAGTGCGGCCTTCACCGCGGCGATGTCGGGCATGTCCACCTCGGAGCCTCGTTAATGAATCGATTCACTGCACCAGGGAAGCTAGCCAGCGGCCTGAGTGCCGTCAAGACTCTTGACCTTGAAAAGGCGCGCGCCCTAGCGTCGTGGTCCTCTCAATGAAACATTTCAGCCGAGGAGGGTCGGATGGCGGACGCACGGCGGGTCTGCTTCCTGCTGAAGGTGCGGGCCGACCGCGCCGAGGAGTACCGGCGGCGCCACGAGCACGTCTGGGACGACATGCGCACGGCCCTCACGGAGGCGGGCTGGCGCAACTACTCCCTGTTCCTGCGGGAGGACGGCCTCCTCGTCGGCTACCTGGAGACCGAGGACTTCGAGCGCTCGCGCGCCGCGATGGAGGCCACGGAGGTCAACGCCCGCTGGCAGGCCGGGATGGCGGAGTTCTTCGAGGACCTGGACGGACGGGCGCCCGACGCCGCCATGCGCCCGCTGACCGAGGTCTTCCACCTCGACTGACCTCGGACGGGACCGGCGGGACCAGCGAGACCGGCGGGACCGGCGGGATCGCACGGGTTCCGACGGGGTCGGCCGGGAGGCGTCGGCCGAGAGGGGCCCCGAACGGGTCCGCATAGGATGAAACACGAGGCGACGGACCTCGTACGGGCGGGGCGGGACGGGCAGGAACGGACCAGGTGGGACGGATGGCGGGCACCGCGCGGACGGTCGGCATCAAGGACGTGGCACGCGAGGCGGGCGTCTCCGTCGGCACCGTGTCCAACGTCATCAACCAGCCGGACCGGGTCTCGCCCGCGACCCTCCAGCACGTGCGCGGGGTCATCGAGCGCCTCGGCTACGTGCGCAGCGAGTCCGCCCGGCAGCTGCGGGCCGGCCGCAGCCGGATCATGGCGCTGCTCGTCCTCGACATGGGCAACCCGTTCTTCGTGGACATCGCGCGGGGCGCCGAACGCACGGCCCGGGCGGCCGGCCTGGGCGTCATGGTCTGCAACAGCGACCAGAGCGCCGAGGCCGAGGCCGACTACCTCGCGCTCTTCGCCGAGCAGCGCGTCCGCGGCGTCCTCGTCACCCCCGCCGACCCCAGCGGGGCGAACCTGCGCGAGTTCCGCCGCCACGGCATCCCGTACGTGCTCGTGGACCGCGTCGCCGGAGAGGGCGAGCCGGAGGGCGGCCCGGAGGCCGAGGTATCCGGCGACGGCGACGGCACGGGAGCGGGCGCAGGCGCGGGCGCGGGCGCGGGCGCGGGCTGCTCGGTCTCCGTCGACGACGTCGTGGGCGGCTCCCTGGCGATCCGTCACCTCACCGCGACGGGCCACCGCACCTTCGCGTACGTCAGCGGGCCGTCCCACCTCCAGCAGGTGGGCGACCGGCGCGAGGGAGCCCTGCTCGCGCTCGCCGAGGCCGGGCTGCCCGCCTCGGCCCTCCGGGAGATCTCGGTCGAACGCCTCGACGTCGCCTCGGGACGCGACGCGGGCTCCCGCCTGCTCGGCCTCCCCGACCGCCCCACCGCCGTCTTCTGCGCCAACGACCTGCTGGCCCTCGGCGTCCTCCAGGCCCTCTACACGGCCGGCGTGCGGGTCCCGGACGACATGGCGATCGTCGGCTACGACGACATCGAGTTCGCGGCGGCCGCCACCGTACCCCTGACCTCCGTGCGGCAGCCGGCCGTCACCCTGGGCGCGCGAGCCGCCGAGCTGCTCCTGGAGGAGACCGGCGACCAGGCGGAGGACCACCGTCACGAGCACCTGGTGCTCCAGCCGGAGCTGGTCGTCCGCCGTTCGAGCCTCACTCCCCGCTGAGCGCCGCCGCGACGGAGCCGGACAGGGCGAGCCGGACCGGCCGGTCCGGGGCCCGGTGTACATCTGGCTGAGGAGACCCCGACGGCCGCGTAGCACTTGAGTATGACCCCGTGCCCGTACGGAGACTGACTTCTCGCCCGGAACGGAACCCCGGCCCGCGGCCGCCGTCTTGGTCCTCGTGTCGACTTGATCGTCGAGTCGACCCGAGGAGGGTGTGATGGCAGGTCAGGTGCGGGAAACGAGGCGGGCGAAGGCGTCGGCGCCGGAGTACCAGGGGGCTCTCGAGTCGCTGTCGGTGAACGCCTCCCTGCCCGAGGTGCTGGCCCGGGGCATCGAGGAGCTCCGGGCGGCGGAGCGGGCGGGGGACCGGCGGGAGGAGGCGCGCTGCGGGCTGGCCGTGGCGGAGGCCTGCCGCAGGCTCGGCCGGATCGAGGAGGCCGACCGGGCGTGGAAGGCGAGCTACCGGGCGGCGCGTGCGGCCGGCCACGAGGGCGCCATGGCGTGGGCGCTGTGGAGCGGCGGCACGCTGGCCCGGCAGCGCGGTGCGTTCCGGCTGGCGTACCGGCTGCTGCGGCTGGCGGCCGAGGCGGGCGAGCGGAGCGGTGACGTCGTCGTGCGCGGCTACTCGCTGGCCGGACTCGCCGAGACCGGGCGCATCCAGGGCGACTACGCGGCGGTGCGGAGGCTGCACGAGCAGCTCCTCGCCGAGGCCCGCCGCCGCGGCGAGGCCCGGCACACGGTGTGGGCGCTGGAGGGCATCGCGCAGATGCACCGCAACACCGGCGAGTACGACGAGGCCCTGGCCCTGTTCGAGGAGGCGGCCGAGACGGCGTCCCGCGCCGAGGACCGGCGTGGCTGGGCCTGGGCGCTGCGCGGCATAGCGGACGTGGTGTCCGTACGCGACGGGGACACCGAGCGCGCCCTGTCCCTGCTCTCCCTGGCCGAGGAGGCCTGCCGGGAGATGCGGCTGTCCAGCGCGCTCGCCTACAACCACAAGATGCGCGGCAACGTGCTGTACCGGGCGGGCCGGTACGAGCAGGCCCGTGAGCTGTACGCGCGGGCGCTCGAGGAGTTCCGCGACATGGACGAGCCGCGCGGGACGGCGCTGTCGCGCCTCGGCCTCGTCAAGGCCTCCGCCCGCCTGGGACGCGACGCCGCGCACACCGCCGCGGAACTGGCCGAACTGCGGTCCACGCTGGACCGCATAGGGCTGCGGCACGCCCGGGACATGGTGGACAAGGCCGCGGCCGAGCTCGGCGTCGGACCCCTGCCGGACCACGGCGGCCACGAACCGGGCGCCGCGAGGCCGGTGCTGCCGGCGGTCGGGGCGGACGCCCTTCGTGCCGCCGACGTGGCGGGCCTGCGGTGAGCGCCGTCCCGACGCCGCTGACGCCGGCGTACTCGCCGGGCGCCGCGGTGCCGCCCCCGGCGCGTCCTACTCGTGAGCACCGTCCCGAACATGACGACGCGCCGGTCCGCGTCCTGGAGCGCTGCCGTGCCCTGGTCCGGCCCGCGCTGGTGGAGGCGGTGGGCCGCCTCCAGCCGTGGACCGGGGAGATGGCGGCGTACGCGCTGGGCTGGTCCGACCCGGCCGGGACGCCGGATCCCGGCGCGACCGAGGGCAAGGGAGTGCGCCAGGCGCTCGTCCTGCTCGGCGCCGAGGGGGTCGGGGCGGACGGCGCGGACGCCGTCCCCGGCGCCGTGGCCGTCGAACTCGTGCACACCTTCTCGCTCCTGCACGACGACATCATGGACGGCGACGCCCTGCGCCGGCAGCGCCCGGCGGTGTGGAAGGCCTACGGGACGGGCCCGGCGGTCCTCGCCGGCGACGCGCTCCTCGCCCGGGCCGTGACCACCCTGGCCGAGACCGCGGGCCCGCACGCGGCGTCCGCGGTCCGGTGCCTGTGCCGGACCCTGAACGCCCTGGTGTCCGGGCAGGCCCAGGACCTGTCCTTCGAGGACCGTCCGTGGTGCGGCCCCGGCGCCGTCGCACCCGAGGAGTACCGGTCGATGGCCGAGCACAAGACCGGCGCCCTGCTGGGCTGCGCCCTCGCGCTCGGCGCGGTCCTCGGCGGGGCCCCCGGCACGACCGTGACCACGCTCGAACGGGCCGGCCGCCACCTGGGCCTCGCCTTCCAGGCGGTGGACGACATGCTCGGCATCTGGGGCGACCCCGCCGTGACCGGCAAACCCGTCCACGCCGACCTGCGCAGGGGAAAGAAGACGTACCCGATGCTCGCCGCGCTGTCCGGCGCGGGCGGGGCCGCCCGCGAACTCGCGGCGCTGCTCGACCCGCCCCGGCCGCTCGGCCACGAGGCCGCCGCACGCGTCGCGGCACTGGTGGAGGAGGCGGGCGGGCGGACCGCGGCCCGCGAGGAGGCGCGCCGGCAGCTGGACACCGCCCGCCGCGCGCTGCGCGACGCGTCGCTCACGCCCACGGCCGCACGGCGCCTGGACGGCCTGTTCACGTACGTGCTCGACCGGACGCGGTGATCACCGCCAGGCCGTCTCTCTCGGATCGGGCCGGACCGGCCGTGCCGGGCGTCGCGGACCCGGCCGGGATCAGGAAGAGACGGCCTGGCCCCCGCCGGTCACCCCGCCGGTGACGGCTCGACGACCGGGACCCGCAGCGGAGCGCGGAAGGACAGCAGACCGAGCGTGGGTGCCTCCGCCGCGTCGGGGGCGAGCCGGACGGCGGGCAGCCGGCGGGCGGCCGCGCGCAGCGCCACCGCCGCCTCCGTACGCGCCAGGGCCGCGCCCGGGCAGCGGTGGCGACCCACGCCGAAGGCGAGGTGGTGGCGGATGTTGGCTCGGCCGGGAAGCATCTGCCCGGGGGCCTCGAAGACCTCCGGGTCCGAGCCGCTGCCCATGAGCATCAGCAGCAGCTCGGCGCCGGCGGGGAGGCGCACACCGCCCAGCTCCACCGGCCGGGCGGTGACCCGGCGCCACGAGGTGACGGGCGGCTCGCGCCGCAGCACCTCCTCGACCCACGCCGCGGCGAAGGCCTCGTCGTGGGCGGGGCGCGGCCACAGCCCGGGCTCGGCCAGCGCACGGCGCAGGACGGTGGAGATGAGCTGTCCCGTCGTGGACTGCCCGGCGATGAAGACGAAGAAGCACGCGCCGACCGCCGTCTCCGGGTCGAGCAGGGTCCCGTCGGGCAGCCGGTGGCGGACCAGCGCCCCGACGAAGCTGTCCGCCGGCGCCGCGGGGTCGTTCACGAGGTCCGTCAGCCACTGGTGGAACTCGCCGACGAGCACGGCCAGTTCGAGCCGGCGCTCGGGCGAAGGCCGTCCCCAGAACAGCTCGAGCGAGGCGTCGCTCCACCGCACCAGGGTCGCCGTGTCAAGGCCCTCGATGCCGAGGAGTTCCGTCATCACCCGGCAGGGCAGCGTGTGCGCGAAGGCGGAGAAGAGGTCGCTCCGGCCCGTCGCGTCGAGCTCCGCCCGCACCATGTCGAGCAGCTCGTCGGCGACCCGCTCGATCACCGGGACCGCCGCCGCCACCCGCTGGGCGTTGAAGAAGCGCATGACGACGCGCCGCAGGCCCGCGTGGCTCCCGGACGCGTTGTTGGCGAGTGCGGGACGCAGCCGGAATCCCGCACGGGCGAGCACCCGGAGCACCGGAACGCCCAGCGGCGTCACCGCGTGCTGGGCGTTGTCCGGCCGGAAGGCGTCCGGATCGAGCAGTACGCGGCGGACGTCCTCGTACCGGCTGACCAGCCACAGGCCCGTGGCGTCGTCGCGGTGGACCGGAGCTTCGGACCGGAGACGGTCCAGCCACGGGTACGGGTCGCGGACGAAGCCCTCGTCGAACAGGTCGAGCAGACCGAGGGGGTCCTGCGGGGTCGCCCGGTGCGCGTACGGGCAGGTGCCGGCCGTGTCCGGGCGGGACGCGGCGGTGTCGAGGGCGGAGGTCACGCCGGCGGACGCTAGCACGCGAACGGGCGCGTACCGGCCGGTGTGTGCGGGGGATCACCCGCGGACGGCCCGGCCGCGGCCGGGCCGTCGCGGCACCGGACCCGCGCCCGTCCGGGCGGGCCCCGTCCGACGCGCCGGGGCACCTGGGATAGGGTCTGCCCGGTTCACAAGCCGCAAATCGGTCGTCACGTGGAAGGACCCGCCCTGAACACCCCGCTCGCCGAGGCGTTGTCCGTCACGCTGCTCGCCCTCGTGCTGGCCTGCGCGGTCATCAGGCCCTTCGGCTGGTCGGAGGCCGTCGTCGCGGTCCCCGCGGCAGGGCTCGTGTTGGTCACCGGCGCGGTCTCCCCGGACGACGCGCTGGCCGAGGCCGAGCGGCTCGGCCCGGTGGTCGGCTTCCTGGCGGCCGTACTGGTGCTGGCTCAGCTCTGCGACGACGAGGGCCTGTTCCGGGCCTGCGGCGCGTGGATGGCACGCCGGGCCGCGGGCCGGCCGCGCCGGCTGCTCACCCAGGTGTTCCTCGCGGCGTCCGCGATCACGGCCGTCCTGAGCCTGGACGCCACGGTCGTGCTGCTCACCCCGGTGGTCTTCGCCACCGCCGCGCGGCTCGGCGTGCGCCCCAAGCCGCACGTCTACGCCTGCACGCACCTGTCCAACACCGCCTCCCTGCTGCTGCCGGTGTCCAACCTGACCAACCTGCTGGCCTTCACGGTCAGCGGGCTGAGCTTCACCCGGTTCGCCGCCCTGATGGCGCTGCCGTGGCTGGCCGCGATCGCGGTGGAGTACCTGGTCTTCCGCCGCTTCTTCGCCACCGACCTGGACGCCGGGGCACACGCCCCGCCGGCCACCGAGGCCTCCGAGACGCCGCTGTTCGCGCTGGTGACGGTCGGCTGCACCCTGGTCGGGTTCGCCGTGTCCTCCGCGGTCGGCGTCGACCCGGCGTGGATCGCGTTCGCGGGGGCGCTCGTGCTCGCCGTACGCGCCCTTCTGCGGCGCCGGGTGACCCCCGTGGCCCTGCTGCGGTCGGCGTCGGTACCGTTCCTCGCCTTCGTCCTGTCCCTCGGGATCGTGGTCAGGGCCGTGGTGGACAACGGCCTCGACGGGGCCCTGGGACACGTCATCCCGGAGGGCGACTCCCTGCCGGTGCTGCTGGCCCTCGCCGCGCTGGCCGCGCTCCTGGCCAACCTCATCAACAACCTGCCCGCGGTGCTGGTGCTGCTGCCGCTGACGGTGCCCTCCGGCCCGGGCGCGGTGCTCGCGGTGCTGCTCGGGGTCAACATCGGCCCCAACCTCACGTACGCCGGCTCGCTGGCCACCCTGCTGTGGCGGCGTATCGTGCACTCCCACGACACCGAGGTCGATCTGAAGGAGTTCACCCGGCTCGGGGTGTACACCGTACCGATGAGCCTCGGCGTCGCGGTGGTCGCGCTGTGGGCCTCGCTGGCCGTCATCGGAGGAGGCTGAGCCATGGCCGTGGTCGTCTGGATCGTGGAGGGCACCTGGCCCGCCTGCGTGGACGCCGCGCGCGCCCACGCCCCGGCGGACGCCGAGATCGTCCTGCTCCACGTCAGCCCGACCGAAGTGCCCGGTGCGGCGCACGGCGCGTTCGCCGGACTGCTCGGGCGCGGCCACCCGGAGCGCGACCCCGGCACCCGCATGGAGGGCCTCGCCACGGCGTCGGCCGAACGGCTCCTGCGGTCCGCCGCCGAGCGCCTCGGTCGCCCCAGCACCTCCGTGGAACGGACCGGCCGCGTCGAACGCGAGGTCGTCGCCGCCACCGAGGGCGCCGAGCTCCTCGTCCTCGCCCGCGACGGCGACCGCACGCACCTCGGCCCGCACAGCCTGGGCCCGGCCGCCCGTTTCGTCGTCGACCACGCGCCCTGCCCGGTCCTGCTGGTGTGGCCGGAACCGTCCCCCGGCCTGGCCACGCTTCCGCCACCGCCGACCGGGTGATCCGTCAGGAGGACGACCCCGGCTCGTAGGCGAACCAGTCGAAGCGGACCGTCCCGGCCGCACCGCACGCCACCCGTCCCCCCCCGGCCGAAGGGCCCGCCCTCGCATGCAGGGCGGGCCCTTTCCTCATGCGGCCCGGGCGTCCGCGCCGCTCAGGAGCAGACCGCGCCGTTCAGCGTGAACCGCGACGGGGACGCGTTCGTACCCGAGTACGTCGCCTGGAACCCGAAGCTCGCCTGGGCGCCGGGCGCCAGGGTGCCGTTCCAGCCGGCGTCCCGGGCGGACACCGTGGTGCCCGACTGGCTCACCGTCGCGTTCCAGGCGCTGCCGATCCGCTGGTCGCCCGCGAAAGCCCAGCCGAGCGTCCAGCCGGAGATCGGCGCCGCCCCGGTGTTCTTCACGGTCACGGTCGCCGTGAAGCCGTTGCCCCACGCGTTGTCCACCCGGTACTCGACCGCGCAGGACGCCGAAGGCGGCGCCGCGTCGTCGTCCGCCTCGGTCGCCGTGAACGTCGCCGGCTGCACGCCGGTCCCGCCGACCGTGAAGGCGGCGCTGCCCGCCAGCGCGTCCGTGTCCTGCGCCGCGCTCACCGAGACCTGCCGTGCCGTCGCCCAGTCGGCCGGCGTGAACACCAGCGTCGCCCCCGCCGTGACGGACAGGTCCGGGTCGCCGGAGGCCCGGGCCACCGTCACGGTGACGTTCTGCGGCGGCGCGGCCGAGAGCCGTACGCCCACCGTCGCCGAGCCGCCCTCGGCGACCGTCACGGCCGCCGGGGTCACCTGCACGGCGGGCACGGCCGGTGCGCCGCGCCGCTCCGCCGCGAAGGCCGCCAGCCACGCCAGCGGGGCGTTCCAGTTGATCGCCACCTCGTTCGTGGAGTACGAACCGATGTCGTCCACGTAGCAGGCCGCCGGCGCGCAGCCCGACAGCTGCTCCTTGGCCACCGGGTCCTCGAGCCCCGCGTTCGGCCCGCCGGCGAAGGAACCGGCCGGCGGGTGCGGCAGCGAGGCGTCGTTCTGGTGCGCCCAGAACCGGTGGTGCTGGTTCTCGGAGGCCCGCTCGCCGTAGCCCGTGACGTACGAGCGGTCCAGGGCGTTGCGGCCCAGCAGGTAGTCCAGGGACTCCAGGGCGCCCGCCCGGTAGCGCTGGGCACCCGTCAGCTCGTACGCGACGGCCAGCACCATCGCGTTGTTGGCGACGGCGCTGTTGGAGCCCCACACGTAACCGGTGGCTGGGATCGGCACCCCGTAGCCCTGGCCCGCCATGGTGGAGAGGTGGCCGTCGGCGGCGGCGGTCAGCAGTCCGCGCATCCGGGCCAGGTCGTCGGCGGGCAGGGCCACGCCGGGGACGGTGGCGAGGGTGATGCGGCCCAGCGTCGCCGTGCCGCCCCACCAGAACCCGTCGGCGGGCTTGCCGTGATGAGGCGAGGAGGTCACGGCGTCGCGGTACTGCGCCTCGCCGGTGGTGGCGAGGAGTTCGGCCGCGGCCCAGTAGAACTCGTCCGAGACGTCGGCGTCCTCGTACGCGCCGCCGCCCGTGTTGTCGGTCGCCGGGGCGAGCACGCCCGGGTTGGCCCTGGCGGCCGTCCAGGCGGTGCGCGCCGCGGCCAGGCACCGGCTCGCGAAGGCCGCGTCGTACGGGGCGTACACCCGGGCGCACTGCGCGGCCGTGGCCGCCAGGTTCAGCGTGGCGGCGGTCGAGGGCCGGTGGAGCTCGCGCTGCTTGTCGTCGAGTTCGGGCCGCGTCGGCAGCGCCGTCCACTCCGCGTCGTGCACCTTGTGGAAGGCCATGCCGGCCGACGGCCGGCCCGCCGGGACCTGCATCCGCATCAGGAACTCCAGCTCCCAGCGGGCCTCGTCGAGCACGTCCGGCATCCCGTTGCCGCGCTCCGGAATCCGGAGCGTCGAGTCGCCGAGCGCGGCGTCACCGCCCGAGCGCCGCGCCCGCTCGAAGGAGTTGACGACCTGCCAGGTCGCGATGCCGCCGTTGACCACGTACTTGCCCTGGTCGCCCGCGTCGTACCAGCCGCCGCGTACGTCCACCCGGTAGTCGCACACCCCGGCCTGGCAGGGCACGCTGGTGTCGCCCTTGTTCGGTGCCACGCCCAGGTGCCCGGCGGGACGCGCGTACGCGCTGCCCGTCAGCGCCGCGTCGATCGCGATCCCGCTGCGCTGCTGGTGGAAGAACGACATGCTGTCGGCGCGCAGGCCGTCGTACAGCGAGGCGGAGATGTCGAAGGGATGGCTGGACCGGCCGCCGGCGACGAGGGTGAAACCCGTGCCGGTGCCGGTGTACGTGCCGAAGTCCACCAGGTGCGTGGCCTGGCCGGACGCCTGGTCGGCGCCGTGCACGGCGGTGCTGCCCGACGCGACCTGCGCACCGGAGGCGTCGAGCAGCTGCCAGGCGAGCGGCGTGGTCGCGGAGCTGACCACGGTGGCCCGCTTCGGGCCGTCGGGCAGGTAGCCGAGCTGGTTGACCCGGACGGGGTAGTCGGCGGGCGCCGCGAGGGCGCCCGCCGTCGCGGCGCGGGCGGAGTCCGCCGTGAACGCGCCGACGGTCAGGCTGCCGGCGGCCAGGGCGAGGCCGGTGAGCGCCGCGGCCGCGCGACGTGGCAGCCGACGGACGGAGAGGACAGGGGGCACGTGAGGGCCTTCCTCGGGTGGGGGCAGAGGATTGGGAGCGCTCCCACCACCATGGCGCATCCGGTAGCGGTGACGTCAAGATGCGGGAAGGACGGAAGGGGATGTCCCTACCTCTGCTGGGCCGCGTCCCGGGCCTGCTGGGCGATCTGCTCCAGCACGGCCCTCGGGTCCGCGGACGGCGCCACGGCCTTGCCGATGTTCCGCTTGATGGTGTTGCTGACCTGCAGCCAGGACGGTTCGTTGACCGGGTAGAGCTCGGCGGTGCGCAGCGCGGTCAGGAACTGCTCGGTGCTCGGGTCCGCCGCCGCGCCCTGGGACGCCTGGGTGGCGGTCACCGTCGACGGCAGCAGCTGGTACCGCCCGGCGAACTCGTTGAGGTTCTTGTCCTCGTAGACGAAGTTCAGGAACGAGCCCACCAGTTCGCGATTGCCCTCGTGCCTGAAGGCCATCATCCAGTCGGCGACGCCGGCCGCCGGCGGGGTCTTCTCCTTGCCCAGCGTGTCCGACACCGGCATCCGCAGCGTGCCGACCTTCATGCCCTTCGCCCTTGCCTGGTGGAGGAGCGACGGATAGCCGTTGAGCATGCCGACGTCACCGCGCAGGAAGGCGGCGAAGGCGTCCTGCCGGTTGAGCTGCGCCGGCGGGACCGGGCCGGTCAGGGCGGGGGCGACCAGGTTGTCCTTGATCCAGCGGAACGTCTGCGCGTTCCGTTCGGACGCGATGTTGTACCGGCCGTTGTTGTCGGTGTAGCCGCCGCCGTTGCTCAGCTCCCAGATCAGGGCCTCGGCGTGCGCCTCCTCGGGGCCGAGGGGCAGGGCGTACGGATAGGGCACGTCCTCCTCCTTCAGCGCCTCCGCCGCGTCCCGCAGGTCCGACCAGGTCTTCGGCGGCTCCGCTCCGGCCTTCTCGAACAGCTCCTGGTTGTAGAAGAGCAGCCGGCTGCTGGCGACGAAGGGCAGGCCGTAGAGGGTGTTGTCGACCGAGCCCGCCTCCGCGAGCGGCGGCAGGAAGTTCGCCTCCGTCCTGATCGACAGCACCTCGCTGGCGGCGTAGAGGCGGCCCTGCGCGGCGAAGTCGGAGTACGCACCCATCAGTGCCACGTCCGGGGCGTCGTCCTCCTCCACCATCCGGGTCACCTCGCGGTCGACGTCGGCCCACGGGTAGAGGGTCACCTCCACCTTCGTGCCGGGGTGGGCGGCGGTGAAGGCGGCGGTCAGCTTGTCCCAGTACGCCTTGGAGCTGGTCGCCGGGCTGTCGCCGTACTCGGGGGCCACCAGGCGCAGCGTCGTCCCGTCGCTCCCGGACAGCGAACCGCAGGCGGTGACGAAGGAGCCCAGCAGTCCGAACGCGGCCACGGAGGCGGTCATGCCGAAGAGTCTCGGTCGCACGGATTTTCCTCTTGATCTTTTTGGACAGTGCGTCCGAAATTCTCGCCCGGCGGTGGCCGTAATTGCGCCCCCCGCGGAGCTTTTGTGGTCGTAGCTCCAACTGGCGTCATTCCCTTTGGTGTTTTCCGATATGGGGCCGTCGAATCCGACGCGCGTAGAACCCTCCACCGTGTCCAAAAGGACTTCGGAAAGGAACATTGACGAAACGGAGGACCCGGGGACGGAACCGGAGCCCACTCCGGCACGGCCACGGCTGGGGCCCGCCGATCATGCCCGGGGCGGCACCCAAGCGGACACGGAGAGTGACCACGGCGCTGCTCCGAGTGGAGTTCACCGGTGGTGGACCTCCCGCATCGCACGCAGGCTGACCCTTGTCCCCGCCCGCCCGGACCATGCCGCGCGGAGCCGGACGGCACACCCGGCCGTGACGGCCGGGACGCTCAACCACGCGCGAGAGACGGGTTCACATGACGCAACACGGCATCAGAACGGGCCGCCTGCCGTCCGTTCGGGGGAGCGGCAGGTTCGTACGCAAGCGGGGGGACCACCGGTACGCGCGGCGACGCCTCCGGGGCGCGCGTACCGGGGCGGCGCTCGCCGCGGCGGGTCTCGCCTTCCTGGGTGCCGTCGCTCCGGCACCGGCCGGGGCCGCGTCACCGCCCGGCACCGGGCCCCACCCGGGCGCTCCGGGGCGGTTCGTGCCCGGCCCCTGCCCGGACGCGCCCGAGCCGGTCCCCGGCCGGTGCGGGGTCCTGGAGGTGCCGGAGAACCGCGCCCACCGCGGCGGGCGGACCATCCGGCTGGCCGTCGTCATCGTTCCGGCCGTGTCGAAGAAGCCGGCCGACGATCCGGTGGTGTTCATGGAAGGAGGCCCCGGCGGCGACGCGATCGACGCCATCCCCTTCCTGATCGCCTCCCGCGTGAACCAGGACCGGGACCTGATCGTCATGACCCAGCGCGGCGGGCCCTACTCCCAGCCCCACCTCGCCTGCCCGGAGATCGACCGCTTCCAAGCGAAGGCCGTCGGACTGCCCTACGACGCGCCCTCGACCGGACGGCTGCTGGTGCGCGCCGCCAAGGAGTGCCGGGACCGCCTCACCGCCGACGGCATCGACCTGCGGGCCTACAACACCACGGAGAACGCCGCCGACTTCGACGCCCTGCGCAAGGCACTCGGTATCAGGAAGTGGAACGTCTACGGCTACTCCTACGGCACCGACCTGGGCCTCACCTACCTGCGCCGGCACCCCCGGGGAATCCGCTCGCTGACGATCGACTCCGTGGTGCCTCCACAGATCGTGAGCCTGCCCTGGACCTGGGACAGCGCGCGGGAGGGGATCGACGCGATCTTCGCGGCCTGCGAGGCCCAGCCCCGCTGCAAGAGCCGCTACCCGGACCTCCACCGCACCCTGACCGAGCAGGTCCGCCGCCTCGAGGCGAAACCGCTGCGCCTGACCGTGCGGCCGCCCGGGGGCGGAGATCCAGTGAAGGTCGTCCTGGACGGCGGCACGCTGGTGAACCTGCTGGTCGCCGACGGCCGTGCGCTGCCGGCCGCGGACGTCCCCGCGGCACTCGACGAACTCGCCCGCGGCAACCCCGAGCGCCTCGCGCGGATCCGGGCCGCCGGCGCCACCCCCGCCATCGGCGAGTTCGCCCACGGCCTGACGCACTCGGTGGCCTGCGCCGAATGGGTGCCGGGCTACGGCAAGTCGGACCTGCTGGAGGCGGGACGCCGGGCCTTTCCCGGATGGCCGGACACGGTGCTCGCCCACGCACCGCAGCTTCCCTTCGAGCACGACCTGTGCCGCGTCTGGAACGTCCCCGACCGCACCGCGATCCAGCGGGTGCCGACCCGCAGCAAGGTGCCGACGCTGATCATCACCGGAACGTTCGACGCGAAGACCGGGGCGAGCTGGGGACCGTACGCGGGCCGCACCCTGCCCCGCTCGACGGCCGTGCTGATTCCCGGGATCGGCCACTTCGTGGTTCCTCAGTCGCCCTGCGCGCAACGCGTCCTCGCCTCCTTCCTGGCGCGCCCGACCGCGCCCGACACCGGCTGCGTGGCAGGACTCGCGCCGGCACCGTTCACCATCACCCCAGACCCGGAGAGAACATGACGTCTCCTCGCCCACCCCGCCCCCACCCCCGGCGCGCGTCGCGCCGGCTCGCGGCCACCCTGGCCGGAGCCACGGCCGGAGTCCTCGTCGCCGGCCTCGGCGCGACGCCCGCACAGGCCGGGTCCGACGGCGGAGCGCCGCTCGGCACGGTCGCCCGGACGGCGAGCGGCGCCCGCTTCGAGCCCGGCCCCTGCCCGAGGACGGCGGACCCGATCCCCGCGCTGGAGCGCGCCCGCTGCGGCACGCTCACGGTGCCGGAGAAGCGTTCCCGGCACGACGGTCACCAGGGCCACGACGGAAACCAGGGCCACGACGGTCACCAGGCTCCCGTGGATCACCACTGGCCCCACGGTCACGACCGCGACGACCAGCACGGGCGGAAGGACCATCCGAGCCGCACGATCACCCTCGCGGTCGCGATCATCCCCGCGGCCACGAGCCGACCGGCACCCGACCCGATCGTGTGGCTCGCCGGCGGGCCCGGCGACGACGCGGTCTCCGAGATCCCGATGGCGCTCGCCGGCGGTCTGAACCGCGACCGCGACGTCATCTTCATGTCGCAGCGCGGGACGTACTCGGCCGACCCGGAGCTCACCTGCCGGAACATCGACGAGTTCGCCGCGGAGTCCCTCGACCTCGTCTTCGGCGCGCCGTCCACCGGCCGCCTGCACGTCGAGGAGACGCGCAAGTGCCGCGACCGGCTGGTGAGCCGCGGCGTCGACCTCAGCGCGTACAACGGCACCGAGAGCTCCGCCGACTACGACGCCCTGCGCAAGGCGCTCGGCATCAGGCAGTGGAACGTGTTCGGCATCTCGTACGGCACCGATCTGGCACTCCAGTACATGCGTCTGCACCCGGAGGGCATCCGGTCGGTCGGCATCGACGGCGTCCTGCCGCCGTCCCTGGCCGGCGGTGCCGTGACCTGGAAGGCGGCACGGGAGGGCTTCGACGGCATCTTCAGGGCGTGCGAGCAACAGCCCGCCTGCAACACCCGCTATCCGAACCTCAAGGCCACCTTCGAGCGCCTCGTGGTCGAACTCGAGGCCCGGCCGGTCACCACCACCGTCACGGTTCCGGGCCACCCGGAGCCGGTGAAGGTCGTCCTGGACGGCGGACTCCTGGTGAACTGGCTGACCTTCGCCAGCCATCTCGCGGCCGGCGTGCCCCGCTCCATCGACGAACTGGCCCACGGCAACCCCCGGCGGATCGCCGAGCAGTACGCGGGCGGCAAGCTCAGCCCGCAGGCCATCGGCAGGGTCTCCCACGGACTCGTCTTCGGCGTCTTCTGCAGCGAGTGGACACCGTTCGAGAGCGAGGCCGACGTGATCCGTGCCGGACGGCGGCTGTTCCCGTCCTTCCCCCGCTCGGTGCTGGCCAACGCACCGCTCCTCAGCTGGATGCACGCGGACTGCCGGGCCTGGGACGTTCCCCCGGCGGACCCCTCGATCCGGCAGCGGACGTACAGCGACATCCCGACCCTCGTCCTCTCGGGCGGCTTCGACGCCCAGACCGCGCCGAGCAGCGGGCCGTACGCCGCCCGTACGCTGAGCCGCTCCACCGCCGTCACGGTCCCCTACGTGGCCCACGTGGTCTTCGCCGACTCGAAGTGCGCGCAGACGATGACCGTCTCGTTCTTCGACCGTCCGAACGCGCCGGACACCAGCTGTCTCGCAGGGCTCAGGCCGCCCACGTTCGAGATCGCGCCGTAGGCGCCCGACCCCTCCCGGCACCGGCCCGGGACGGGCTTCCCCCCCAAGGGGGACACGAAACACCCCCTCGGTCTTCCCCGCGGGCAACAGGAAAGTCGAAGACGGGATTGTGGTGTCTTTCTCTT
>NZ_JBHXFE010000013.1:75724-130091 GCF_042722475.1 Streptomyces sp. NPDC127092 | reverse complement strand
GGGCGGAGGCCCCCCCCCCCCTCAGTGCCCCCCCCCGTTCTTTTCCCCCCCCGGGGGGGCAGGGGGCCGCGCCCTTGCGTCCGGCCGCGCGGGCCCGGGACGGCTGAGGGGTCAGGTGGCGGTGTCCTCCGCGCGGAGCGCGATGCGGAGAGCGCTGCGGACGCCGGTGACGACGACGGTGATCAGGCACAGGGCGATGACGGTCTCGGCCCACAGGAAGGCGAACCAGTCCAGCACACAGCCGATCGGGGGCGTGCCGGGAGCGGTGTTGCGGAACGCCGCCAGGGCGAACAGCGTGGCGGCCATCCAGGCGAGGGCGGGCCAGACGATGCCCTCGCCATGGGTCGTCAGGTACCAGGCTCCGATGAGTACGGACGCCGCCAGCGCCCACATCACGACCATCATGAAGCCCGCGAAGACGAGGAGGCTGGCGGATCGCGACAGCTCCAGTCCCATCGCGGCCTCCTCACCGGAAGCCAGGGGTGTCGCGGAGACGGAGAAGAGCGTGGCGTTGTTCGAGAAGAGCATCCGCACCGGCACCTCCCTGCCCCCCAGCACCGCCCAGAACTCGAGGTCGGTCTCGTAGGTGTCGAACGGGTAGTCGCCGATCGATCCACCGGTGAGCGCGACCTGCACGTCCTCGGGCGCGATCCGCTCGTGCGCGGGGAACGCCAGGTCGCCGAGGGTCGCCACGGAGGTCTGGAGGCGGAGATCGGCCACCGGGGCGGTCCCTCCCTCCTCGCCGAGAGCCCCGAGCGGGACGACACGGACCCGCAGGACGAGCTCCCTGGCCGCGGCGTCGACGCTCTGGACGACGGCCTCCACCTCCACCCGGTCGGCGGCCCGGGACCCGACCGCGTGGACCGCGTCGTTCGCCTGCCGCTCGGTGAACTGCAGCCACGAGCCCACGGCCACCGCCACCACGATCAGGACCGCGAGAGGAACCAGGACCGGCAGCAGTGACGCCCCGAAACGACGGGGGCGACGGGGCCGGGGCGAGTGCGTGGGCGGGGTCATGGTGACTCCGGCGGGGCGAGAAGGGCAGCGGCCGGACGGGGGGTCACTCTTCGATCACAGGACGGTACTTTAGGTCTCCGGCGCCCCGCCGCCACGGAGGCGAAGCCCCCGGCCGCGCCGCCCCGATCGGGTACGGACCCCACCGCCGCGTGCGGCTGCCGCTCTTCCTCCCCGCCGTGACGCCCCGGCGGGACCCGCCGCCGGAGAGCTCAGCAGGAGGTGAAGAGGGCCGCGTCCGCTCCGTCGAGCACGAATCCGTTGTCGAAGCGGACGCGGACCGTCACCCGCGGCCGGGCCTGCCGGTAGGCGATCCACGCGGGCTCCAGGGTGCCGATCTGTTCTTCGAGCTGCTTCCTGCTCCCCGGAGGCATCTGGGAGCCGAAGTCGTCGAGGAGTGACTTCAGTCGTACGTACTCGCGGACGTCCGGGCCCTCTTCGCGCTCGTGTTCCTCCGCCCGCTCGACCGTGCCCTCGGTTCCCGCCGCCAGCGACAGGAAGCCGGCGACGACACCTGCCGTGTCCGCCGGTCCTCCGACCGGCTCCACCGACCCGGTCAGCCTGAGTTCCGCCGCCAGCCTCACCCGCCGGCCGTCTTCGAGCGCCATGGATCCTTCGTCTCTCCGTCGGGTCGGGCCGCACCCGCGCGCGGCACCCCTGCCGCGGGCCATTATCCGGATCCGGTGTGCTCGCGCGGTGCGAGGGGCGCCAGCGGCGGGTCCGGCCGCCTCCTGCGGTGTCCGGGGAGGGAGGGGCGGGATCGCGCCAAGTGTGACCGGGGCCCGCGCGTGCCTTCCGAGGTACGGGGGACAGCCCTATGCTCCTGCGCCGGACGTCGGGTTACCGCCGGTAAAGGGGTGGGGTATGAACCGCATGGGCAACTCGCGACGCACCTTCGTGGCAGGCGCGGCCGCCGTGACCGGAGCGGCCGCCGTCGGGGGAGTCGCCCTCGGCGCGCCACCGGCCGTCGCCGCCGACACGGCCGCCGAGACGTCCGCGCGGACGGCCGCCGAGCCCTCCGCGGGGCAGACCGTCGCCGTACTCGGCGGCGGCGTGGCCGGCCTGACAGCGGCACACGAACTGGCCGAGCGCGGCTTCCGCGTCACCGTCTACGAGCGCCGGGCACTGGGCGGCAAGGCCCGCTCCATGGACGTACCCGGCAGCGCGCGCGGCAGCCGGCGCCCGCTCCCCGCCGAACACGGCTTCCGCTTCATCCCCGGCATCTACCACAACCTCCCCGACACCCTGCGGCGCATTCCCTTCCCCGGGAACGCCAACGGCGTCTGGGACAACCTCGTCGCCCCGGCCGAGATGTCCTTCGCCCGCACCGGCCGCGAGGACCTGCGCATCCCGCTTCCCTGGCCGGGCCACCGGCCCGCCGAGCTCACCCTCGACGAGATCCGCCGCGCCCTGACCGCCCTGCTCGACACCGTCCACTCGATCCCGCTCCACGAGACCGCGTACTTCGTCAACCGCTTCCTCGTCTTCCTGACCAGCTGCGACGAGCGGCGCAACGAGCAATGGGAGCGGACGCCCTGGTGGGACTTCCTGGGGGCCGCGCGGATGAGCTACGACTACCAGCGCATCCTGGCCGTCGGACTGACCCGCAACATCGTCGCGACGAAGGCCGAGGAGGCCAGCACCCGAACGGTCGCCACCCTCCTGGAGGCCTTCGCCTTCAACGCTCTGGGGCGCGGCGCCGACGGGCCCCTCGACCGGATCCTCAACCTGCCCACCAACGAGGCCTGGATCGATCCCTGGGCGGTCCATCTCACCGGTCTCGGCGTGGAGTTCCGCATCGGCTGGACGCTGCGGGAACTGGCCTACGACTCCGCGGCCGACCGGATCGGGGCAGCCGTCGTCGAGGACCCGCAGGGCGTGCGCCGCTCGGTGACCGCCGACCACTACGTCTCCGCGATCCCGGTGGAACACGCCCGGCGGACCTGGGGCGCGGCGTTGCGGGCGGCGGACCCGCAGCTGGCGCGGTGCGACAAGCTGGAGACCGACTGGATGACGGGCATCCAGTTCTATCTGACGGAGCGCGCGCCGCTGCTCGCCGGACACGCCAACTGCATCGACTCGCCCTGGTCGCTGACGGCGATCCAGCAGGCGCGCCACTGGCCTTCCCGTGACTTCTCCGCCGACTACGGCGACGGGGCCGCCGTCGACTGCCTCTCCGTGGACATCTCGGAGTGGGACCGGCCCGGCATCCTCTACGGCAGGACGGCCAAGCAGTGCACGCGCACGGAGGTCGCCCGTGAGGTGTGGGCGCAGCTGAAGGCCGCGTTCAACGACTCCGGCCGTACGGTGCTGAAGGACAGCGCGCTCCACTCCTGGTTCCTCGACCCGGGCGTCGACGGCCTCGGCACCCCGAACCCGACGAACGAGGACCAGCTGCTCGTCCACCCCGTGGGCACCTTCCACAACCGGCCGCAGGCCGCCACCAGGATCCCCAACCTGTTCCTGGCCGGCGACTACGTGGCCGTCGACATCGACCTGGCGACCATGGAGGGTGCCAACGCCTCAGCCCGCCAGGCCGTCAACGCCCTGCTCGACCGGACGGGCTCGACCGCCGCGCGCTGCACGGTGCGGAAGCTCTTCAGGGCCCCGGAGATGGAGGGGCTCAAGCGCCACGACCGGCTGCGCCACCGGCTCGGCCTGCCCAACGCGCTCGACGTGGGCTGAACGCGGAACCGGAACACGATCCACAACTGCCGCACGTGAACGCGTCAGCCCCAGTCGGACCTCCGCTGTTACATCTTCACGGAATGGCCACCGAGTGATGATCGGTCAGTCCGGACGCCTTCTCAGCGGCCTCGCGGCGGCAATAGGATTGCCCTGCGTGCCGGTCGACTCGCAGTGCGTGAGACAAGGGGGCAGTTGCCTGGTGACCGGTTTCGCATGTCGTCATCGGATCCGTGACTCATGGAATTGGGTGACCCATGCCTCCTCGGCTCGTCGGCCACAAAGGCTCACTGGCAGGACAGCAGTTCCCGATCGGCGCAACACCGCTAACCCTGGGCCGTAACGGCGACAACAGCGTGGTGATAACCGTGGGAAACGTCTCACGCTTTCACGCCGAAGTGCGCCGCGAAGGCCACGGATTCGTGCTGTACGACAGCGGCAGCAGTAATGGAACGCGCGTCAACGGGACGCGCGTGACCTCACACGAACTGCGGCCCGGAGATCTCATCGAGATCGGCACCGAGACGTTCCGCTTCGAAGCGGTCGACACCATGGAGACCATCCTCGACCTCTCCGTGCTGGCGCCGCTCACCCCCTCCGCGGCGACCCTGGCAGAGGGGTCCGTGCTGAACGTGACGGTGTCGGGCGGTGGTCCCGTCGGACTGAGTTTCGCCCTGCTCCTCGAACACCTCATGGGGCCGCGCGTGAACATCACCGTCTACGACGGCCGGTGGGTCCAGGACGGGGCGAGGGTCGTCTGGAAGAGCGAGGGCCAGGGCAACGTCAGGCGGCAGCAGGTCGTCACCGTGCAGAGCCGCCAGTACCTGAACCTTCCCGACGAGGTGCAGGCACGGCTCTTCCGCGGCGACGCGTACACCGAGATGTGGCCGGTCGGCCCCGACTCGCTCCGCGGCCACAAGCCGAGGAACCTCCGGATCGCGTACATCGAGGACACCCTCCTCGAACTGGCCAACGAGAAGCCGGAGCGGATCCGGCTCGTTCCCGAGACGTTCGACCCGGTCGAGTACGAGAAGGGAGACGTCCGCGACCACGTCCTCGCCATCTGTGAGGGCGGCCGCTCCCGGACGCGCGAGCACTTCATCGACAAGTTCGGCAACGCCGACAAGTCCATCTACTCGCTCCAGGGTCGGCACATTCAGGACGTCGTCCTCGGCCTGCGGGTCAGGTCGACCCTGACGGACCCCATGACGGTCCTGCTGACCGTGGCCCAGAACCGCTTCCTCCTCAACGCCCTTCGCGGTCAAGGCTTCCTGAACATGCGGCTCACCGACGCCGAGGCCGCCGAGGTCGTCGGCATCGACCCGGTCCGGCACGTCTTCGAGGAATGCATCGCCTCACGCCCCTGCGTCATGGGGCGGGACGACCACGGCGACTTCCAGTGCCCCACGCACAGCACCCTCTTCCTGCCCGCCATGGTCAGGGGTTCGGCCCTGTGGAAGCGGGTACTGGAGGGGCTGACGCTGTTCGGCGTCGCCGAGAGGGACCTCAGCGCCGTCACGGCCTTCCGGCTCGACATGGTGCAGCGGCCCCGGTTCACCACGCGGCTGCGCCCGGCCACGTCGACCTCCCCGGGGACGTACGGGTTCCTGCTCGGCGACGCGGCCAACGCCATCCACTTCTGGCCCGGACGCGGTCTCAACAGCGGCCTCGGATCCGCCATTTCGCTGGCCCGGTCGCTCAACGGCGCGTGGACCGGCAGGCCGTTCCGCGACGCCGACTTCGCACGCCACGAGGCGGCCATGTCGATGCTCCAGTACCGGCACAAGAGCCGGGCCTGGAACACGATGATCACCACCGACGAGAACGGCGTCAGCCGGGCGATCAAGGAGAAGATCGCCCAGAGCATCGAGGAGTCGGAAGGGAAGGAGCTGGACAGGAAGGCGGACATCGACGCGTTCATGGACCGACTGCGGGGAATCCGGGACCGCCTGGCCCCGCGCGTCCCCGGCATGCCCGACGACGCGACCCTCCGGAACCACCTGGAGATGCTCGGCTCCTCCACCCTGCGCACCCTGTGGGAGAGCGGGGCGTGGGACACGCTGATCGTCGGCGGCGAAGAGGTGGACATCGACATCTTCTACCGCCAGGACCCACCGGCCACGACGGATCCCAGGAACGACCCCACGAGGGCCCCCGCCGCGACGTGAGGGGAGGCCGGTCCGGACGGCGCGCGATCCCGGACGCCGACCGGACCGGCCCCCCGGCCGGCGAGCTCAGTGCTCGCAGAGCGAGAACTCCCGCTCATAGAGCTGCTCGTTGTGTTCGTCGACGAAGAACTTGCGCTCCCGCATCAGCTGTTCGCGGTACTCCCTGGCCTGTTCGAGCGTCATGGTCGAGGTCTCCGCCCACGGCTGCTGCGGCGGCACGTCGGAGGTCGAGACGATCGTCTCCGACGGATCGACCAGGAAGAACGCGAGGATCTTGCGGTGTCCCGGGCGGGTCGGGTCCTCGAGGCGGAACGACCCGACGCGGTGCTGGAGGATGTTCGGGAACGCCAGGCAGCGGCCCGCCGGGGTCGACGCCGATCCCAGTACCTGGTTCAGCGCGTCCTCGTCCTCCAGACCGTAGACCTCACGCACACCGTTGTCGTCGTTCTGTTCGTAGTACGGGTCGTCGAGTGCCGTGCGGAAACTCAGCCGGCTCTCGGTGATGTTCTCGCTGTCCCAGTAATAGATGCCGGTCGAGACGATCCGCTCGTTCAGCATTCCCTCGACGTGCCAGGAACCGCCGGAGTACTCGGGCTTTTCCGGGGTGAGGTGAATGGTGGCGAGCTTGACGATGACCTGGAGCCGGCGGCCGCGCAGGTCGACCCGGGCGGAGGCCTCCGGCACCTCGGGCGGGGTGAACGCCGGGGCGTCCGGGACGACCGGACGGCGGTTCTCCCACCAGTCGTCGAGTTCCTGGCTCCATGCGCGGTCGGCCTCGGCGTAGGCCTCGTCATCGCTGTAGGCGGACCTGTCCGGACGCTCCGGCTCCGAGTCGTACCACCCGAACGGATCGGCCTCGATCCGCAGGGGGCGCGGATTGCGCAGATCGGTGAGCACGTTCTCCAGCAGCGGGCGGAAGCGCGCGAACAGGTCCGGCAGAACCGCGGCAAGTTCGTGGTGCGTCTCGGGGTGGACGTTGTTGACGTACGAAAGGAAGGTGACGTCGCCGGCGTCACTGACGTCGACGTCCGTCGGCAGCCACTGGAACTTCTCCGAGAACTCGTGCTTCGAGTAGCGGTCCGTCGGGTTCCGCCAGGCGTGCTCGGGCCCGCCGCTCGCCTCCCTCACGAGGCAGAACAGTGAGGGATGGACCAGGTCCAGCACCTGTCCGTCGGATCCGGGATGCCAGTCCTTCTCTTCCTCGGGGACCTGTTCCAGAACGCGGACCGCCTCGCTCAGCCGGGACCTGAGCTTGTCGTCGACCAGCGTGTCCGACTGCCACACCCCGTCGACGGCGGACACCTCGACACCGGTGCGTCCGTCCCGCAGCGCGGCGTAGTGCGCGAGTTCGTCGAGCACGTAACGCACCTGGGCTTCGGAGAGGCCCTGGTCGAGCGCCTCCCGCGTCCACCGGGCGACGATGTCGGCGTCGTTCATCTTGTCGAACCACCCCGGCTTCGCCCGTATGTGAGCGCTGCACTGCATGATCTCAAGTTCCCGCAGTGTCCGGGGCGTTGCGTAGGACAGTGATCGGGAAGCCTGGAACGGCAGCGGGAAAGCGGACAGGCCAGTCACTTTTCTTGGTCCTCCCAGTCGGTGTGCGGCGGCGGGAAGGATACTTCAGCGGACTGACACAGCAGCCTGGCGCGGGGCCGGCCCCGGCCCGAGAATCGACGGCGGGGAGTCCGGCGACGACCGCGCCGGCCGGTTCAGCTCACGAACTCCCTGTCGCCGTAGTCGACCCGTGCCTCGTTCCAGTCCACGCCGAGCGCCGCCGTGAGCCTCCGGGCCACGGGCAGCTCGGCGAGCGGGGCGACGAGGATCAGCTTCCCGTCGAGGGTGACGGAGCCGCCCACGAGTTCCTCCCGGGCCTCGGGGTCCGCCAGCAGCGCGTCGCGCAGACGGCTCGGCGTGACGCCGGGAACCCGGATCTCGACCGCGTCGGTGTCCGGAGAGGTCCGCGGCAGGCAGCGGAAGGTGAGCACCGACTCCTGGTGGTACGTCTTGGCGATGACGCCCGCGATGTGGCGGAGGCCGTCCGGGCCGACCTCTTCGACGTCGAACTCGCGTGAGCGCTCGTACGTGGCCTGCTTCAGCTCGCCGGACCAGAAGACACCGTCGAGCAGGGTCGACGCCTCCGGCCTGGCGCCGTGGGCGCGGATGATCGCCCGCACGTCGCGGCCGAACCGCTCGAGCCGGGTCCGCAGCCGTGGATCGGCCTGGTCCGTGATGACGTCGGTGTTGTTCGTGGCGAAGATCTCCGCGGTGGGACAGTCCGCCCCCGAAGGGCTCGCCTGCGCGCTTCCCGTTCCCGTGAGACCCGTCATCAGCGCGGCCACGGCGGACAGGATCTGCAGCCTGCGCCGCATGGTGATGTGCTTCATGGCGTGACCAACGAGCCGGGCCCGCGTTCGTTCCCCCCGTCCCCCGGAGGTGCCCAGCGGCCGTTCAGTCCCGGCCACACCTTCGCCGCAGCCGCCGTGTCACGGCCCGAGGGCCGCACTCCCGGTTGGGGTGCGGCCCTCGGTGTGCGTGCCTGCCTACGAGGGCCGGCCGCCGTACGGCACGGTGATCAGCTCCATCGCGTGGCCCGCCGGGTCCATGAAGTACACCCCGCGACCGCCGTCGTTGTGGTTGATCGTGCCCGGGTGCTGCCGGTGCGGATCGGCGTAGTGCTCGATGCCGCGCTCCGTGATCCGCGCGTACGCCGCGTCGAACTCCTCCTCGGAGACCAGGAAGGCGTAGTGCTGCATGGTGATGCGGTCCGCGGGGATCGTGGCGAAGTCCAGCGTGACGCCGTTGCTCAGGGCGACCGCGATGAACGGGCCCCACTCGGCGGTGATCTCGAGCCCCAGCAGGTCCGCGAAGAACCGGGCGGATTCCCGGTTGTCCCGGGCGTGGACGATCGTGTGGTTCAGCTCAACTGACAAGGAATGCCTCCGAAGGCATCTCCTGACACCTCCATGCCTCACCCGGCCGGTGACCGACACGCGATGTCCCGGCCGATGTTAGTCACTGTCGCTGCCGGGGATCCAGCGGAATTCTCCGGACTCCGTGGAGGCGGCAGGAGGCCGGCTTCCCTATCCCTTGCTCCAGCCGGTGGTGCCGGAGTACGAGTCCAGCAGGTCGACCACGAAGACGAGGGTCGAGCCCGCCGGGATCAACGGCGACGGCGACTGCTTGCCGTACCCCAGACGCGGCGGAACGATGATCTCGCGCCGGCCGCCGACCCTCATCCCCCGCAGCCCCCGGTCCCAGCCCTTGATGACCCTGCCGCCGCCCAGCGCGAACTTGAACGGCTCGCCGCGGTCCCAGGAAGCGTCGAACTCCTTCCCGGACTCGAAGGTCACGCCGACGTAGTGAACCCTGAGCACCATGCCCGGCTTCGCCTCGGGCCCGTCCCCGACGACCAGGTCGCGGACGGTCAGCTCGGTGGGGGCGTCACCCTCCGGAACGTCGACCCTGGGCTTCGTCGGTTCACTCATGGCAGCCTCGTCGTTCTCCACCGGAAGTCCGCGCACGGACCGGCCGGACACATGGACCCTCCATGCGGCAGACGGCCACGCTACCGGCATCGCGCACAAAGATCGCGACTCCTTGCACGATCCTCCGGCCGGCCCGCCTGCGCCGTCCGGCACGTGGTCCGATGCGGAGCACGCCCGACCGGGCGATGTCATCGAGACACGCAAGGACACGAGAATGACCGACCCGACGAATCGACCTCCGCTGCCGCACGACTTCCACCCGCCGGTGCCCGAGCTCTCGGTCGGCAGCGAGGATCTGGTGGACGGCGGGACCCTGCCGGACGCGCACGTGTACGCGAAGGGCAACTCCTCGCCGCACCTGACCTGGTCGGCCGGCCCGGAAGGTACCCGTGGCTACGCGGTCACCTGCTACGACCCCGACGCGCCGACCGGCAGCGGGTTCTGGCACTGGACGGTCTTCGACATCCCGGCGGATGTCACCGAGCTGCCGGCCGGGGCCGGGACCGGGGACTTCGCGGGGCTGCCGGCGGGCGCCGTGCAGGCGCGCAACGACTACGGCAGCAGGGACTTCGGCGGGGCGGCGCCGCCGGCGGGGGACGGTCCGCACCGTTATGTGTTCACGGTGTACGCCGTGGACCAGGAGCGGTTGGGGCCCGACGCGGACGCGTCGCCCGCTCTCGTCGGTTTCCATCTCCGGTTCCACGCGATCGCCCGCGGTCGGCTGATCGCCACGTACGAGGAGACGGGGGAGTAGGCGCCCACGCTTGACGGGCCTAGCGGCGCGGACGTGCTCGATTCTCGCGCCGCCGTGCCTGATCCTCTCATCGGCGGGATGAACGTACGGCTCCGTGGTGAGATGGCGGCATGTCCCTCGACGAGCTTCGCGACCTGCTGGAACGGCATGCGCGGCCTGACCTGACCACGGCCATCGACGGCGTCCGGATCTGCCGGGCCGAACCGGGCGCCGAGCCGGAGTACGCGATGTCCGGCGTGATGCTCGCGGTCATCGCCCAGGGAGGCAAGCGGCTCGCGATCGGGGACCGGGTGTACGAGTACGGGGTCGGTCAGTATCTGGTCACCTCGGCCGATCTGCCGGTGACCGGACGCGTCGCACCGGGCGGGCCGGAACTCGGGTTCGGGATGACGCTGGAGCCGGCCGTCATCGCGGAGCTCATGCTGCAGGCCGGGCCGGGTGACCTGCCGCGCTCGACGGGGGCGCCCCGACCGGGGATCACGGTCAGCGAGGCGCCGGCGGAGCTGATCGACGCGATCGTCCGCCTGCTGCGTCTGCTGGACCGGCCGCGTGACCGCCGGGTGCTGGTCCCCTTGGTCAAGCGGGAGATCCTGTGGCGGCTGATGACGGGGGAGCAGGGCGAAGCGGTCCGCCAACTGGGCCTCGCCGACAGCAGCCTGAGCCACATCACCCGGGCGGTCGACTGGATCCGGGACAACTACGCGGAGTCCTTCCGGGTCGAGGACCTGGCCCGGTCCTCCAGGATGAGCGTCTCCGCGTTCCACCGGAACTTTCAGTCGGTGACGGCGATGAGCCCGATCCAGTTCCAGAAGCAGATCCGCCTGCAGACGGCACGGCTGCTGCTGGCCAACCGCCCGCAGGACGTGACCGGCGTCGGCTGCCGCGTGGGATACGACAGCGCCTCGCAGTTCAGCCGGGAGTACAAGCGCCAGTTCGGTGTGCCACCGAGCGTCGACGCGGCACGCATGCGCGAGCGCGTCGGTCCCGTGGCCGCCGCCGTGCCGTGAGCAGTCCGGCGTCAGCCGAGGCGGACGGTGACCTTCTGGGGTGCGCCGGCCTGGCCGGTGAGGTCGCCGAAGGTGAGCCTCAGCGACGAGCCGGTGCTCGCCGCGGTGACCGTGGCGGGCCTGGAGAGCACCTTCTCCACCGGCCGGTTCCACACGACCTCCAGGGAGGCGGCCTGACGCGCGGGGTCCGAGACGACGACGGTCGCCGTGCCGTTGAGGTGCTCCCGTATCAGGACGGAGGCGGGGGCACCGGCGGTGATCGTGCCGACGCTGCCCGCTGTCCAGAAGTTCACCGCGGTGAGACCCAGTCGCGGAACGCGCACGCCCTGCTGGTCGCCGGTGTTGGCGAGGACGCGCAGCCAGCCCTTGTCGGCGGCGCGCTGGGCGGTGGTCCTGGCGCCGGCCCCGGGCAGCAGGACGTAGGCGTAGTCGCCGTCGGCCGGGTCGACGCCGTGGTCGGTGAAGAGGGTCAGGTAGCGGCGGGTGACCGGGTCGGTCGTGCCGCCGGTGTTGATGTCCCGCCATGAGCCGGTGCGCTCCTCGCGCACCGCGCCGAGCCTGGTGCCGCCGGGGAAGACGTAACCCGCGTGCCCGGCGATGTGGGCCCAGTGGACGTCGTCGAAGTCGGCGGCCCACCCCTGCGCCGTCGGTTGCGCCCTGCCGTCGACGGTGAGGGCCGGAGCGCCCGTGGCGCCGAGGGCGCGGTTGTCGACGGTCGTCTCGACGGCGTGACCGTCCTTGGCGGTGATGCCCGCGCCGAGGCAGACGACGGAGTCGTCGAGGCAGAACCAGGACTTCTTGGCGCTCATGGTGCTGGACAGGCCCTTGAGGTGCTGGCCGACGGCCGCGTATTCGCCGTCGGTGGTGCCGCCGACCCAGGCCGCGTCCGGCATGGGCTGGCCCCAGTTGCCGCCCTCGCCGTCGGCGAGCGGCTTGCGCGACGCGGTGATGCCGGGCAGGCGGTAGGGGTCGACGGTGGGCCAGTAGGCGTCCGAGTACTGCTCCAGGCCGAAGTCGCTGCCCCACCAGGAGAGCCAGCCGGCGCCGGTGTGGTAGCCGCGGGCGTGTTCGCCGTTGCCGAACTCGTAGTGGGCGATGCGGTTCGAGGCCATCGAGATCGAGGCCGCCCAGCCGCGACGGCGGTGGGTGGCCCGGGCCATGGCGGGGAACAGCCGGTGCTCGACGGGCTCGGGTGCGGCCGTGACGGAGGTGTCGTCCTGCAGCGCCTGCAGGAGCGACGCCCTCAGCAGGCTCAGGCCGCGGTTCCGCAGCGCGGGGTAGTGGTAGTCGCGCTGCAGCCAGCCCTTGACCATCGCGCGCCAGCGGGCGTTCTCCTCGGGGCTCGCTCCCTGGCCGAGCAGCAGGATGGTCGCCATCAGACCGTGGGCGCGCTGGTGGTCACTGGTGCCGACGCGGCTGATGCCCCTGCTGCTGACGTTGTCCATCATCAGGCCGTTGTAGATGAACGGGGCGACGGCCTTCTCGACGGTGTCGAGGAACAGCTGGGTGTCGGTGCCGGTCACCTCCCAGCGGGAACCGCGGAGCAGCGAGAGCAGCCGGCCCACGCCGTCGTGGAGCACCGAGCCGTAGCCGCCGATGTAGGGGACGTTGCGGTGCTGGATGAAGGATCCGTCGGCGTAGAAGCCGTCGCCGGAGGTGACGTACGGGAAGACCGGGGCGAGGGCCTGCGAGGCCAGCGTGATCTTGGCCGGGTCCTTGCCGACGATCCCGCGCAGGATGACGCCGCGGCAGAGGTCGACCCGGTTGGCGCCGGTGCTGGTGCCCGTGTAGGAGGCGAAGACCGAGTCCGGGACGAACGCGTCCACCGCGCGGCAGTAGTCGGCGATCCGGTCCGCCGACAGGTGGTCGTACATCAGCACACAGGTGTCCATCAGCGCCTGCGGAGCGCCGATCTGCCAGTTGTACCAGTTGCCGTAGCGGATGGTGTCCGCGTTGTAGACCTCGGAGTGGAGGTGGTCGAGCCCGGCGAGGACGGCGTCACGCAGCCCGGTGTCCCCGGTCAGGCCGGTGCCCGGCTGGGAGTACGCCTCCGCCATGGTGCGCAGCCGGTTGTAGCTGTCGTTCATGGCGGCCGAGAACGCGTAGGACTCCGCGTCGAGGTCGGGCTCGGGGTCGGCCCAGGAGCGTCCGGGCCAGAGGGAACCGCTCGCCGGGGCCATGGTCGCCCGGTAGCCGGCGGCGGTGGTGCCGAGTCCGCTCAGGATGGTCCGGTACGGCTCCGCCGTCGGGCTGAAGCCCTTGCCGAGAACGAGGTCGCGCCACTTGCCGCGCAGCGCGTCGAACTCGGCATCGGTTGCCGCGGTGAACGCTCCGCCGGAGCCGGGGACTTCGGCGGCGGCGGACGGGGGCGCGAGCGCCCCGCTGACTCCGAGGGCGAGCGCGCCGCCGCCCGCGGCGTGGAGGAAGGTGCGGCGAGGCCACGAGGAAGACATGGGAGACGTCCTTTACGGGAGGAGCGCGTCGTTGCCTCGGCGCTGTCGCTGGCTCGTAGGCGTGGGTTTTCTAGCACGCATAAAAACAAGACAGCAACGGTTTGGACAGAATCAAACAGCTCTCGGCTAAAAGAAGAGAAACGATCAGGATCGATCACGAACTCGCTACACTGTGCCGGAACAGCGGCCACAGGGCGGGAGTGGGCAGTGCACGCGGAGAACAGGCACCAGGCGATCCTGCGCAGGCTGCGGGAAGTGGGCTCGCTGCGCGTCAGCGACTTCGCGGCGGAGCTGGGCGTGTCCCCGGTCACCGTCCGCCGGGACGTGGAGACCCTCGCCGAGCGCGGGCTGGTCGCCCGCGTCCACGGCGGAGCCATGCTGCCCGAGGCCTGGGCGGAGACCGCCCCGGTCGAGACCGGGCCCGCCGCACCGGCCCGCGGCCGGGAGCGGGTCGTCGGCCTGATCGTGCCGTCGGCCGACTACTACTACCCCGAGGTGATCAAGGGCGCCCGCGAGGCCGCCGACGCCCGGAACGTCCGGCTGGTGCTCGACATCTCCGGCTACGACGCGGACGAGGAACGGGCACAGGCCGAGCGCATGATCGGCGACGGGGTGGACGGGCTGCTGGTGGTTCCGACGGGCCCACGCGCCTGGTACGAGCAACTGCCCGTTCCCGTGGTGATCGTGGAGCGCCGCCCCGAGGCGGACGAGGAAGCCGGGATCGACCACGTCGTGTCCGATCACGTGCACGGGGCACGTCTGGCCGTCCGGCACCTCGCCGAGGCCGGACGCCGTCGCCTCGTGCTGATCGTGCGCGGCACGAGCCCGACCGCACCGTGGATCGTCGAAGGCTTCGAAGCCGGCGTGCGCGCGGCCGGACTCGACGCCCCCCTGTCCCCGTCCGTCCTCGACATCGGCGGCGCGGGCCCGGGGAGCCGGGAGTACGACGGTCCGATGGAGGAGCTCCTCGACGCCGCGACGGAGGGCCGCGTCGACGGAGTCGTCGCACACCCCGACGAGGAGGCGCTCGCGCTGCTCAGGCGGCTGCGCGCGCGGTCGGTGCGGGTTCCCGACGACGTCGCCGTCGTGGCGTACGACGACGAGGTGGCGGGGCTCGCCGACATCCCGCTGAGCGCGATCGCCCCGGCAAAGCACGAGGTCGGCGCATCGGCGGTGGAACTGCTGGTCCGTCGGCTCGACCGTCCGGACGCCGCCCGCCATCGGCTGTTCGTCCTGCCCCGCCTCCGGGTGCGCTCCTCCAGCGGCGCGTGACAGGCGGCCGCGGCACCGGGCGGATCACGGCCCGCTGCGGGACAGTGGGCGCATGACGTACGACGAGGGCCTGGCCCAGCGGATCCGGGAGCAGCTCGGCGAACGGCCGGGCATCACCGAGAAGCGGATGTTCGGCGGACTGGCCTTCCTGATGGGCGGCAACATGACCGTCGGCGTGGTCGGCGACGAGCTCATCGCGCGGGTGGGACCGGACCGGGCCGAGCAGGAGCTCGCCCGGCCCGAGGCCCGGCCCATGGACTTCACCGGCCGGCCGATGCGCGGCTGGGTGACGGTCTCGGGCCCCGCGCTCGCCGAGGACTCCGTCCTGCGGCACTGGGTGACGACGTCGGCGGCCTTCGTCGGAACCCTGCCGCCGAAGTAGCCCCCGCGAGGCCGGTGAGTCTCACTCCCGAGCCGCCGAGCCCTCCAGCAGGGCCTTGAGCCGCGCGAGGTCCTTGCGCTGGGCGCGCCGCATGGCGGCCGCGACCGCGGGCGCGGCGAGGGCGGCGAAGCCACGGGGCGCGCCCCGGTTGCGCAGGGTCATGCGGGTGTGGTCCCCGGCCTGCCCGTACGGCTCCCACGTGTACGTGGTCTCCATCGGGAAGGGCCCCTCGGCGGTCCGCATCACCAGCAGGCGCCCCGGCTCGTACGCCGTGATCTCGTACGTGTAGGCCAGCCGCCGGCCGAGGAAGCGGGCGACGAACGCCATCCGCGAGCCGATCGCGACGGGAGGCGGGGTCAGCCACTCGACGGACGCGATGTTCTCGTACCACGTCGGCGCGTTCGACGGGTCGGCCGCGTAGGCCGCGACCCGTTCGCACGGGACGTCGATCACGGTCTCGGTCACGACGTCGACCCGCAGGGGAGTCCGGTCCGCTTCCGTCATGGCGTGTTCCCGGTGGTGCGGATGAAGCCCGGTGGTTCACATGCCCCACGCGAAGAGAACGGGGCCTGTTCGAGTCCAGACTAAAATGAGCCCCCAGGGCAGCAAGCCGAAACTGGACGAGAAGGTGCTCACACGGACGCCACCCCGACGGGGCCCCGAGCCCGTCGCCTTCCCGCTGCTGAGCATGCGGTGGGAACGGCTCGCCATGGTGCACTGGAGGTACGACGCCGAGGTCGTTCAGCGCCTGCTGCCCAGGGGGCTGCTCGTGGACCGGTTCGAGGACCGGGCCTGGGTCAGCCTGACGCCGTTCACGATGTCGTCCGTCCGCGGCCTGGGAGCCGTGGCGCTGCCTCCCGCCGCCTTTCCCGAGACCAACCTGCGGACGTACGTACGGCTGCCCGGCGGACCCAGCGGGCTGTGGTTCTTCTCCCTCGACGTCACCGCGCCCTACCTCCTGGCCGGGCGGGCGATCGGTGTGCGCTACCGGTGGGCGGATCTGACGGTGCGTGAGCGCGGCGCCGACACGTTCTACGGCGGGCGGCGCCGGGGCGCGGAAGGCGTCGGATACCGGATGCGGATCCGCGCGGGCGCCCCGGTCGAGGAGATGTCGCCCCTCGACGACTGGCTCACGTCCCGGTGGGTCGCCCTCTCGCGCGCTGCGGGCCTCCTGTGGCTCACACCGGTGCACCACGAGCCCTGGCCGCTCAGGCACGGGACGGTCGGAGAGCTCGAACAGACCCTCACCCGGAGCGCCGGCCTTCCCGACCCCGAACCCTCGCCTCTGGTGCACGTGTCGCCGGGCGTCGGCCCCGTCCGCCTGGGTCCGTCCCGCCCGGTGCTCTGACGGCGGGCTCAGGCGAGCAGGTTCACGGTGCTCCGGAACACGCCGGGGAACCGGGCGGCCGCCGGCATGATCAGGGGCGCCAGGGGCGGCTGGTTCCGGATCCAGAGCAGGGACCTCGTCAGGAGGCGGTAGCTGCGGGACAGGCGGCACCATTCCCGCTCGTACGCCTCCGGCCGCCCCTCGCGAAGGCAGCGTACGAGGGCGTCCGCCGCCGTCAGGGCGAGCGTGAGGCCCTCGCCGGTCAGCGCGTCGACGTACCCGGCGGCATCACCCACGAACAGGACCCGGCCGGCCCTCCGGGTGCGGGCCTGCTGGCGCAGCGGCCCGGCGCCCCTGACCGGCGTCCGCTCGGCCCCGCGCAGACGGGCGGCCAGCGCGGGGAAGCGGGTCAGCTGTTCGTCGAAGGGCAGCCGGCACGAGGTGAGGACGGCGATGCCGACCTGCCGCGGCCCCAGCGGAGTGACGTACGCCTCGCAAGCGGCGGACCAGTGCACCTCGACCAGGTCGGTCCACGGCTCGACGGCGTAGTGACGCCGCAGTCCGTACCGGGGCGTGTGCCGGCGGCCGACGGCCGGCCGCACGGCCAGACCGAGGGCGCGCCGCGTGGGCGAGTGCAGTCCGTCGGCCGCCACGAGATAGCGGGCGGTGATCCCGTCGGCGGTCACCCACGCGTCGGACTGGGTCACCTCGCGGATGTGGCGCGGGACGACCGGAACGCCGAGCCCCGCGGCCCGGGCGGCGAGGGCCTCGTGCAGCACCGTCCGGCGCACGCCGCGACCCGGCCCCGTGCGGAACCGGGCCTCGGCGCTGCGGTCACCGGCGGCGTCCACGTAGCGGATGCCCCGGAGGTCCCGGCCGGGCACGGGCACGCCGAGGGCTTCCAGGGCGTGCACCGCCGAGGGCATCAGCCCCTCGCCGCAGGCCTTGTCGATCGGCGCCGGCCGCGGCTCCGCGACCACCACCTCCAAGCCCCGTCGCGCCCCGTGGATCGCGGTGGCCAGACCCGCCGGGCCGCCCCCGACGACGAGCAGGTCGATCACGGCGCGGCTCCGGTGGAGGAGAGGGCGCGTGACGGCGCCAACGCGGTGTTCTCGCAGCGGATGCGCACGGTGAGCAGCGCCGCGTTCAGGAGCGAGAAGCCCAGGGCGGTCAGCCAGGCGGTGTGCACCAGCGGCAGGGCCGCGCCCTCGACGACGACCGCGACGTAATTGGGGTGCCGCAGGAGGCGGTAGGGACCGGAGGCCACGAGCGGGAGGTCGGGGACGATCAGCACCCGGGTGTGCCAGCGGGGCCCGAGCGTGCCGATGCACCACCACCGCAGGGTCTGGGCGGCCAGCGTGAGAACGAGCGCGGGCCAGCCGAGCCACGGCAGGAAGGGCCGGTCGGCCGCCCAGGGCTCGACGAGGCAGCCGAGGAGGAACGCGGCGTGCAGGACCACCATGACCGGGTAGTGCCCGGCGCCGTGCTCGCGCGCGCCCCTGGCCCGGCTCCAGGCCCCGTTGCGCCGCGCCACGGCGAGTTCCGCGAAGCGTTCCGCGACGACCAGCAGGACCAGCGCGGTGTACGGCGTCGGCGTCACGACGGCCTCACCACGCCAGGAGGACGAGCTCGGACGAGAAGCCGGGCCCGAAAGCGATCACCAGGCCCGTCGTTCCGGACGGCGGCCGGCCGGTCTGCGTCTCCTTCAGGATGTGCAGCACCGACGCCGAGGACAGGTTGCCGTAGCCGGCCAGGGCGCGGCGGCTCGCCGCGAAGGCCGCGTCCGGCAGGCCGAGCCCGTCGGCGAGCGCGTCGAGGATCTTCGGGCCGCCGGGATGGCAGATCCACGCCCCCACGTCCCCGGGTTTCAGGTCGTGCGCGGCGAGGAAGGACTCGACCTCCTCGGCCACGTGGAGCCTGACGAGTTCGGGGAGCTCCGGACCGAGCACCATGCGAAAGCCCCAGTCACCGACGTCCCACCCCAGCAGATGCCCGGTCCCGGGATACAGGCGGCTGCGCACCGCCACGACACTCGGCACGGAGGCTCCGGGCGGCCGTGACACCGTGGGCGGGGACGCGGGCGAGCGGTCACCGCCGACGGCCACCAGTGCGGCGGCACCGTCCCCGAACAGACCGCCGGCCACCAGGTTCGCCGTCGACATGTCGGCGCGCTGCAAGGTGAGCGAGCACAGTTCGGTGGAGAGAAGCAGGGCGGTACCGTCCGGCCGGCCGTCGAGGAAGTCGTGGACGCGGGCCAGGCCGGCGGCGCCCGCGGAGCAGCCGAGCCCGAACAGGGGCGTGCGCCTGACGTCCGGCCGCAGACCGATCCGTGCGGCGAGCCGGGCCTCCAGGGAGGGCGTCGCGATGCCGGTCACCGTCGTCGAGACGACCAGGTCGACCTCCTCCGGCCGTACGTCGGCCTCGTGGAGCGCCTGCCCGACGGCCTCGGCGCCGAGCGCGACGGCCAGCTCGACGAAGAGACGGTTGGTGTCGCCGAACGTGCCGAGATCACGGTAACGGTCGAGGGGCAGGGCGAGATGACGGCTCTCCACACCGGCCGCCGCGTGCAGCCGGCGCACGAGCTCCCTGTCCGGACCGGGCGGCAGGCCGGAGACGAGGTCTTCGGTGATCTCGTGCTGCATGTAGCGGTGCGGCGGGAAGGCCGTGCTCACCGCGAGGACGCGGGTCATTGGTCCAACATAGGGACGATGAGGCGCCGACACCCTCAACCCGGTGGTCATGGGCGCGCCGTCGCCTAGCGTGGTGCGGTGCGCCCCACCACGGACGAAGGATCCCCCCGCCTCGCCGCTCCGCCCGTCACCGGCCCGCCGGAACGCTCGGCCGCCCTGGGCCTGCTGAAGGCCAGTCACCCCGGGCCCGCGACGACCGTGACGGTCCTCGCGGCGCTGCTGGCCGCGGCCTTCGGCCTGGACCTCGCCGCCGCGGCCACGGCGGTGGCCGCCGTCGCCGCGGGTCAGCTGTCGATCGGCTGGTGCAACGACCGGCTGGACCTCCGGCGCGACCGCGCCGCGGGACGGCGGGACAAGCCGCTGGCCACGGGGGCCGCACGGCCGGTCACGGTGGGCGCGGCGGCCTGCACGGCCCTGCTTCTCTGCGTCCCGCTGTCCCTCGGCTGCGGACTCCTGGCGGGCGCGGTGCACCTTGGCTGCGTCGCCGCCGGATGGACGTACAACCTGTGGCTCAAACGGACGGTGCTCTCCTGGCTGCCGTACGCCGTCGCCTTCGGGCTGCTGCCCGCGTTCCTGACGCTGACCCTCCCGGGCCGCCCGTGGCCGCCCCTGTGGCTGACCGCCGCGGCGGCGCTCCTGGGGACGGGTGCCCACTTCGCCAACGTCCTGCCGGACATCGAGGAGGACCTCGCGGGCGGGGTACGAGGGCTCCCGCAGCGCCTGGGCCGGCGCGGGTCCATGGCGTCGGCCGCGGTCCTCGCGCTCGCCTCGTGTCTGCTGCTGACGGCCGGCCCGACGGGCCCGGTGTCCGCGGCCGGAGCGGTCCTGACCGGCGTGACCCTCGTACTCTGCGCCGTGGCGGTCGCCGGACCGCCCGCTCTGCTGCGGGGACGGCTGCCCTTTGTCGCCGTCATGGCCATGGCCGGCCTCGACGCCGCGCTCCTGGTGGTCGCCGGAAGCGGTTCGCCCGCCGGCCAGGCCTGGCCGTGAACGGGGCCGCGGGCCGCCGGCGAGGACGGCCCGCGGACGGCCCGTGGACGAGGGCGACGGCCCGGCGGACGGCCGCCCGCCGGGCCGGGGCGGGCCGGGCGTGGGCGCCTCAGTCCTTGCCGCGACCGGTCATGGCGTCCCGCATCCGGTCGACGAGACCCATGCCGGGGGCGAGGATCTTGTTGGCCGGGGGAGTGTCGGGAGCGGAGGGGTGGGGCCGGGTCGGCGCCATCTTCTTCGCCTTGCGGACCTTGTCGCCCAGTTCGTTCATCATGTCGGCGGGACACGCCTCGCGAAACCGCGGGAAAAGGTTGTTCTCCTCGTCGGCGACATGGGAACGGATTTCGTTCATGAGCCGCATCATCAGCTCGTCGAACTGCGGATCATCGGCGGCGCAGCTCTCCAGCTCCTTCATGGTGCGTTCGGCTTCGGCGTGGTCCTGCAGTTCCTTGTCGGCCAGGGCGTCGCCGTTGGGCATGTGCTCCCGGACGGCCGGGTAGAGGTAGGACTCCTCCGCGACCGAGTGCCGCACCAGCTCCATGGTGACCTGATCTGCGAGGTTCTTCCTGCGCGGATCCCCGGAAGGAAGTCCCTGGATCTTGGCGAACAGCTGCTCCACTTCCTCGTGGTCGGCGGTGAGCTCGGCGATGACATCGCCACCGTGTCCCATGTCTCTCTCCTTTTCCGTTGTCCGGTGTGGGCTTCCAATGAAGCGCGAGGGAAGGCGAAAAGGGTCGCAATTCCCGGAGCGTCAGCGTGTCGCCGTTCCGTCCCGCGTGACCTGCGTCATTTCGGGTCCGCAAGGTGCCGGTTTATCGTGCTGGGGATTTCCTCGCCTCTTCTCCGTACGGACGGTCAGCCGTGCCCGCAGACGACTTTCTCGCCCCCATCGTGGCGGCGACGACGCAGTGGCTCGTCCAGGCCTACCCGCCTGCCCGCGGCGCGCTGCAGCGCGGCCTCGCCGAGGCCCAGGCCCGCCAGGCCGTGACGGTGGCGGCGCTGCTGCGCTACCCCACGGAACTGGACGCCGAGCTCGTGGCGTTCTCGGGTCCGGGAGGCGCGTCCCGTCTCGACTGGATCACCGGGGCGGACGCCGCCGTGGCGGACGACACCGAAGCGTGGCGCTCCTGGGTCGACGAGGTCGTCACCAGCTGGGCGGCCTGCCTGCTGGCCTCCCCGGCCCTGGCCACCCTCGCGGCCGAAGCGGTCGTCGCGGCGGGCGGCGACACCGCACCCGTCGCCTTCCGGCGCCTGACCGATCCGACCGAGGAAGACCACCGGTCGGCGGCCCTGCTGCGCCACCCCGACGTCCTGGCGCCGATAGCCGACCTCCACGGCGCGGCACTCCGCGACCGCCTCCAGGCCGCCCTGCCGACGTGACCGCCGGAAGGCACGGAGGACCGGGCGTCACGCGGCGGGAGCCGTGTCCCGGGCGGGGGACACCGTGGTGAGGACGAAGGAGTGGCCGGCCGGGTCCATGTAGCGGCGAAGGTCCGTGCGGCGGTCGGTCCTGGTCCCGTCGCGCTCCGCCGCCACGGGCCGTGCGCCGAGCGACACCGCCTCGCGTTCGGCCTCGTCGAGGGCGGTCGGCGCCACGAAGATCTGCAGGTGGGCCTGCTGCGAGTCCTCGGGCCGGGGCCAGCTCGGCGGCGCGTGCCCCAGGTCACGTCGGATCCCCAGCACCACACCGGAATGGCCGGAGACGAGCAGCAGGTCGTGGTCGCCCCCGGCGGGCTCGACGGTCCCGCCCAGCAGGGCCGCGTAGAACCGCGCCAGGGGATCCGGATCGGTGGAGTCGAGTACCAGCACGCTGGTCTTGGGAACAGTCATGTCTCCCGTGTGCCCCGCGCCGCCGCGTCCAAGCCAGGGCTCAGCAGCCCCGGGTGGAGTTCCGGGAGGGCCGGCGGGGACGCCGCTGCCGCGGTGCCCGGGCGGTAAGCCACGGCTGGTCGACGGCATCGGCCGCGGGAGCGGTGACCACCTTGGGGAGGGCGCCCGGGTGCTCCCGCGCGAGCCAGCCGACGAGTTCCTCCCGTACCGCGCAACGGGTCGTCCACAGGTCGTCGGCGTCCTTGGCGGTCACGATCGCCCGCACGGTGATGCCGGTCGGCGAGGTGTCGGTGACGGCGAGGTCCCAGCCCCGCCCGTCCCAGGTGTCGCACGTGCCGAGGAACTCCCGCAGGTGCTCCCGTACGAGCGCGACCGGCGTCGTGTGGTCGCAGTGCACGAACACCGAACCCGTCATCTCCGCGCCGCCCCGCGACCAGTTCTCGAACGGACGTGACGTGAAGTACGAGACGGGGAGCGTGACGCGACGCTCGTCCCACGTCCGGACCGTGAGGAAGGTGAGCGTCACCTCCTCCACGACGCCCCATTCGCCGTCCACCACGACGGTGTCACCGATGCGGACCATGTCACCGAACGCGATCTGGAAGCCGGCGAAGAGGTTGCTCAGCGTCGACTGGGCCGCCACGCCGGCCACGATGCCGACGATGCCCGCCGAGGCGAGCAGGGACGTGCCGAGCGTACGGAAGGAGGGGAAGGTGACCAGGGCCGCGGCGGCGGCGAGCACGCCGACGGCGACGGACACCACCCGCATGATCAGCGTGACCTGCGTACGGACGCGGCGGAGCCGTGCCGCGTCGCGCGAACGTCCGGCGTACCGCGCGTACGAGGACTCGACGACGGCCGAGACCGTCCGTACCGCCAGCCAGGCCCCGCCGCCGATCAGGCACAACAGCAGGACGCGGCTCACCGCCCCCGCGTGCTCTTCGAGCGGCTCCTGTCCGGGCGCCGCCACCGAATAGGCCCATCTGAGCAGGGCGGCCAGCACCACGACGTACAGCGGCGTACGGCAGCGGCGCAGCAGCCCCCACAGCGGGGTTTCCGGATGCCGCGCGTCGGCGAACCGCGCCAGCATGTCCGCCGCGCGGCAGACGGCGAACGCGGCCAGGGCCGAGCCGCCGACGGAGATCGCCAGCCGGATGAGGCTCTCCATGTGCTCCCCAGTCGATGAGTCGAACAGGCTCGTCCCTACGCCTCACCGCCGTCGAGCACGCAAAACCTCGGCCGCCTTCGGCACCGGTCGCCGTGGGAAGCGCCGGCCCGGTGCCTCGTCGCGGTCATCCCCGGCCGTGCCGCGCGATCACGACGGGGTCCTCGATGAGCCGCACGGTCGGGGCCGGCTTCGGCACCGGGCGCTTCCACGCGCCCTCCGCGCCCGCGACCTCGTCGAACTCCCAGTTCCGGCAGGTCGCTTCCAGTGCCAGCGGGTAGAGGGTGAGCGTGCCGTCCCGGGCGAGGTGCATCCGGAGGAAGCCCTTGTGGTCGTCGACGGACTGCCCGGACATCTGCCATTCGGCGACCGGGCCCCGGTCCGTCCACAGCACCCACAGGGCGAAGAGCTCGGAGCCGAGGAAGGCGCCCGTCACGGCGGCGACCGCCAGCAGGATCGCCAGCAACGCGAGACCGTTCCAGGAGGACGGGACCGCCCGCGCGATGGCGACGGTGACGGTCAGGGCCGCGGCGGCGACCGCCGCCTGGAACAGCACGGCCACGACCGGACCGGACGGCGCCCTGGGCCGCCGTTCCCGCATCAGCCCCCTCCACCAGCCGATCACGAAGGGCAGGACGAACAGGGCGGCGCTCGCGCAGAGCAGGCCGAGCAGGTCGTCGGCGCCGGCGCTCCGCAGGGCACCGACGGGGTTGTGCCGGCCTTCGGCCAGCGCGAACGCGCCGCTCGCGACCAGCACGAGCACCATCTGCACCGCCCCGGCCAGGACGGCGAATCCGGGGTTGCGCCGCGGCAGCCAGAACCGCGACCAGGGCTTGGCGATCGCGCGGACGAGCGAGCGGGACTCCGCCGCGTCCGGGTACGTGTGCTGGGCGAGGGCGAACGCCGTCGGCGGATGGTCCTTCTTCTGCATGCGCGAGGTGGCCGGCGGCAGGGGCAGGGCCTTCGGGAGCCGGTGCGTGGACGCGAGGAACGCACCGCCCAGACCGCACGTCACCATCTGGCGCCGCCGCGGGTCCGGGGGCAGGACGTCGCCGGCCCCGGCCGCGTCGCCGGCCAGCCGCTCCGCGTAGCGGGCGTAGTGGTGCTTGTCGCCGGTCAGCCACAACCGGATCGAGGCGCCCGTCTCCTCGTGCTTGCGGGTCGTCCGGTCGAAGCGGGACCGCACGATGTTGCGGTCGAACCAGTGCAGGGAGTTGAAGGCGTCGGGCCGCTCGTCGCTCCTCACCCAGGTGGGCTCGGCCGAGCAGACGATGACGCTGTCACCGGGACGCAGCCGCGGCGAGAAGTACGTCTCGAAGTAGCGCCGCTGCGGATCGTCGAAGTACGTGCCGAGCTGGCTGTCGAGACCGACGAGCCACCAGCGCTGGGGGAGTTCGACGGCGAAGTAGCTCCGGGTCTGACGGGTCTGCCAGCCGCCGATCACGCTCTCCTGGGCGAACAGCCGCAGGAACGCGGTGAGTCCGTCGTACCAGTCGTGGTTGCCCGGCAGCGCGACCATGAGCGGCTCGTCCGGCGCCGACGGGAGCGCCGCGCGGTAGGGCCCCTTCATCCGGTCCTCGTACGCGGTCGCCGACGCCACCGGGTACACCTGGTCCCCGCCGAGGACCAGCAGCGAGCCACGGGGGAGCGGGCCGGGCCCGTCCACGGCGAGCCGGTCCGCCCCCAGGGCGGCCGCCACCGACGCCGTCGCCTCGAATCCGTCGCCGAGGTCCGCGACGAAGTCGATCCAGATCTCCTCGGCGTCGGGATCCGCCAGAGGCGCCCGCAGGAGACCGGCCTCCAGCGCGCCCTGGATCTCCCGCTTGTCCGAGTAGCCGGCGAAGACGGCGGCCAGGCAGACCTTGACCGCCGTGCGCGCCAGCTCCTTCGGCGCCAGCCAGCGCACCGGCTCCTGCGGAGTGAACCGGAGCTCGTCCGCGTGTCTGCGCAGCTCACGGAAGTCCACTTCGGCTCCTCCTCGGTCAGAGCGGGGACCAGGGCAGGACGTGCTGCGCGTACACGTCCCACAGCTTGCCGAGGAAGAACCGCCCGAACCGTCCCAGGGTGGTCACCCTGGCGGGCAGCGTCGGCGCCTCGACCCGGAAGGTGGTGAGTTGCTTCAGGAAGTCGGCGGGGCGGATGCGCACGGTTCCCGCCGCCACCGGCTCGGCCCCGGACTCCTCGTCGGCGTCGACGTGACCACGGAGGACGCGCGTGTAGAGGACGGACGTGTCCTTCCAGACGCCCCGGCGCGAGTCCTCGCTGACGTCCTTGTACCCGCTGAGGGTGAGCGGGTGACCGGCCCGGTCGCTGAAGAACAGGCGGTAGCGCATCCGCAGGTGCTGCGGGTCGGAGTGCTCCACGAACAGCTGGAAGGTGCCGCGCTCGACCGGAAGGCGCCCGCCCAGCTCCTGGCAGAGGATCTCCCCGCGCAGCTCGGCCTCGTGCTCGGGACCGAAGAGGAAGCGGTCCATTCCCCTGATGTCGACGGTCACGTGCAGGGCGAGGTCGGCGGTGGCTCCGCCCGCCGACGAGTCCGCCTTCCGGGGGTCGTCCTCCCCGAAGACGACACGGCCGACCATGCGCTCGGTGAAGCGCAGGCCGGTCCGGTCGTCGGGGGGGCCGGGAGGTTCACCGGGCTTGCAGGCGATTCCCTGGTCCGTGCACCAGCGGCGCGCATGCCGCACTCCCAGTTCCACGGCCTGGGCGAAACGGTCCCGGCTGAAGTTGACCAGGTAATTCAACGGGACCTCGCCGCTCAACATCCGGACCTCGATCGGGCGCCCGAACTCTCCCCCCTGACCGTCGCGGATGGCGGCGTTGCTGGCCTCGATCCGGCGCAGCCAGTCCTGCAGCCGGCCGTTGGCCGTCGTCTCGATGACGTGGAAGTAGTTGGCCACGAAGCCGTTGCGCCAGCGGTGCCTCCGGCTCACCGTCCAGATGATCCACAGTTCGTCGCAGCCCCGCCGGATCGCCTCCTCGACGTTCGCGTCGGTCAGATAGACCGGGTCGATGTACGTCTGCCCGTCGATGACGACCGGAGGGAACCACATGGGCAGCGCCACCCCGGCGCAGAACCGGTCCTCGTCCATGCGGTCGGCGGTCACCGGCTCCAGCTCGTTGGCGCTGAAGTTGTAGAGGTTGAAGGTGGCCTCGACGTCGGTGGCCCGGATCCGCTCCCAGTCCAGTCCCCATGCGGGAAACACGTGGCGCCGGTATCCGTCCAGGGTGAACAGGGAACGGGCGTACGGTCCCTTCGGCAGCTCGCGCCAGTTCGGGGTGACGCCCTTCAGCGGGGAGAGCCCGCGCCAGTTGTCCGCGATCTGGCGACCGGACATCCCCTGGCAGTACATGGCGAGGTTGAACACTCCGCCACTGGCACCGTCGACGTGGTCGAACGTCAGCTCCGCCTCGTCGAGCAGGACCTGGAGGACGCCGGCCTGGTAGGCCACCTTCAGCCCGCCGCCGGCGAGGAGGAGGGATCTGCGCGGGGATCCGCCGCGGGGCGTGGTGTCCTGTCCGGTCGTCATGAGCGTCCCTCGGAGTTCTGCCGGTGGTCCTCGAGGATGCGGGTCGCCGAGCGGTCGGCCAGCGCCGCGATGGTCAGCGAGGGGTTCGGGCCGACGGGGCCGGGCAGCACCGAGCCGTCGGCGACCGACAGTCCCGGGTAGCCGTACACGCGGCCGAAGGGATCCACCACGCCGTCCCGCACGCTGTGCCCCATGGGGGCGCCGCCCAGGGGATGCACGGTGATGAGGCGGTTGAGCAGCCACAGGGGATTCGCCGCGTAGCGTCCGCCGAGGCTGTGGGACACGCGCTCCATGGCCGCGTTCATCTGCTCGAAGTACGGGTTGGACGCGGCCGGTTTCCAGTCGAGGTCCAGATGTCCGTCACGGAGGAACATCCGGCCGTCGGGGACGTCCCTTCCCATGCCGAGCAGCGGCAGGGACGTCGCGGTGAACAGGCCCTTGCCCATCGCGTCACCGAGCTGTCGACCCACACGGCTGCGTGCGGTCCCGGTCAGCTGCGACCAGCCGCGGCGCAGCAGGAACCGTCCGACCCGGTTGGACATGGTGAGGACGTTGTGCTCGACGAGCCAGTTGAGGAACTCCGGGTACCCGGCGTCCTCGATGTAGAACCCCCGGTCCCTCGCGCCGCTTCCCTTGCGGTCCACCCGCATCGCACTCGTGATGACCGGTCCGAAGCTCGGCTCCATCAGCCGTGGCACCGTTTCCCCCGGCCGGTCCCTGCGCCTCTGCTTGGCCTTGAACACCAGCCCGAGGAAGTCCCCGTTCCCGGAGAAGCGGGTACCCAGCGCCGGGCTGAGCGCGGGGAAGGCGCTGCGGTTGCGCAACAGCAGATAGGTCGTGCCGAGCGTACCGGCGGACAGCACGAGCCGCCTGGCCCGCACCGTCCGCCGTACGGGAGGAGCCGACGGATCCTCGTCCCCGGCCGCGCGGTGCTCGACGTACGAGACCTGGAAGCCCTCGCGGACCGGTTCGAACGAGCGGACCTCGCAGCGGGTGCGGATGTCGGCCCCGAGCCGTTGCGCGGCGCTGAGGTAGGTGAAGTCCAGACTGTTCTTGCTGCCGAAGTTGCAGCCCAGGTCGCACTCGCCGACGAGCCTGCAGGCGTAGCGCGGGCTGTGGTGCAGGTTGTCCTCGCCGCCGTCGAGGGGAGCACCGGGCACCGCAGGTTCCCCGAAGGAGACCGCCAGCAGCGGGAGTTCCCACGGAAGCCCCAGCCGCTCGGCCGCCTGGCGCATGGCCTGGGTCTTGGGCGTGCTCCGGTAGGGCTCCACGTCGAAGGGGTAACGCCGTGCGCCCAGCATGGTCTCGACGTTCCCGTAGTGCTGATCGAGGTCCTGACGGGTGACGGGCCAGTCCTCGTAGCCGCCGTCGAACGACTCGTGCACGAACCAGCTCTCCGGCTTGCGGATCAGCACGTTCGCGTAGATCAACGATCCGCCGCCCAGACCGCTGGACACGAGCGCGTCCATCGTCGAGAAGCTCCACATGTCGTACATCCCGTACAGCCCGGAATCCGGGTCCCAGAAGTTCCTGGCCGCGTCGTGGGGGCTGCGGGGAAAGGACCCGGGCGGGAACGGCTTGCCTCGTTCGAGGACGCATACGCTCAGGTCGGCGTCGGCCAGGCGATACGCCGTCACGGATCCGCCGAAACCCGAGCCGACGACGACGGCATCGAAAACGTCCACGCTCGCCACCTCTGGAGATCGGAGCCGGAACAGCTGCCTCGACTTCCCCCTCGCTGCGGCTGCCGCACGCGCGACCTCTCTCCATGGTTCACCCGCGTGTGGTGAAGCGCATGTCGAGGCGTTCGGACCGGCTCCAGCCACCTGGCGGGGGTGCGCCCGTCGGTCGGCGGATGGCCGGCCGAACGCCCGGGCTTCCAGGCTGGGGCACGACGCCGTGCGCGAGGTGCGCGGCGGACCACGAAGGAAAGGAAGCTTGCAGTCAGCGGCGGGTGTGAATGAAGCCGATCTTGTCGATCTCGTCGCCCGAGCGACCGTGGAAACCGGTGATCTGCCAGCCCGGGGGAGCCGTGTGGCTCACACAGTCGGAAGTCGGCGTGCCGCCGGCGAGGCTGCGGCCCAGGTTCGTGGTGAACCTGGTGCGGAAGATCCGCGTGTGGCCGTCCTTCTGGCCCCGACAGAGGTACGCGCCGGTGACATACTCCTCGCCGCCGAGCGTGAGGGAGGCCGCGGTGCCTCCGGTGCCGCCGTGGGTGAGCGTGGTGCCGTTGCCGAGGGTGAGGCTCAGCCGGTCGACCCGGGATCCGGCGCTCAGCGAGACGGTGGTGGCGCGGGCGCCGGCGGGGACGCGGTCGATGTCGTTGAAGTGGTCGCCGTGCGGTCCGCCGAACTGCTCGCTCAGCCGGAAGTCCGGGTTGCGCGACCAGGAGAAGCCGACGGAGATCGGGTCGTGGTCGGACAGCATGCGTCCGTCGCCGGTGAGGAACGCGGCGTGCTCGTTGGCGTAGGAGGTGGCGTGGAGCGAGACGAGTCGGCTCCCGCGGTAGAGGAGTTTGTCGACGACCTCGCAGGTGTTGGGCACGGTCGGCCCGGTCTGGTCGCAGAGCAGGGGGTCGCTGCCTTTGGCGGGCGGGGTGCCGCCGCGGACCAGCTCGACCCAGGGGTCGGTGAGGCCGTTGGCGGCGGCGAACTCGGCGATGGTGTCACCGGTGCGGGTGTAGCGGGTGTTGGTGTCGCCCATGACGACGACCGCGTTGCCCGCCGAGCGGCTCGCGATGAAGGCGGTGAGCTGGTCGAGGTTGTCGGCCCGTGCCGCCAGGTCCCCGGCGCTCGTACCGGCGTTGGTGTGGAGGTTGTAGAAGTCCACGTAGACGCCTTCGGCGAGGCGGTGACGGGCGAAGGTGAAGCCCTTGGGGGTCAGGCAGTCGCCGGAGTCGTACCGGCACGACCTCCAGCGCACCCGCTCGAAGTCGTCCTCGTCGTACGCGGTCTTCGACAGGGTGTTGAGTCCGCTGCCGATGCCCGCCCCGCCGCTCGTGGGCGTGCGGTACGGGTGGGCGGTGTCGGCGGCGTACAGGCGGGCGTGGTAGTTGAAGTCCTCCTGCACGTGGACGATGTCGTAGGGAGCGATCCGCCGGCCGATCTCCGTCGTGCTGGACTCACGCGGTGTCGGGGCGCTGGAGATGCTCTCGGGCAGGCCGGCCACGTTGTAGGTGAGCACGCTGAAGGCGCCCGAGTCGGCGATCGGCGTCGCCGTCGCCGACGGCGCCGTCGCGGTGAGCCCGGCCAGTGCGGCCGCCGTCGTCAGGCAGGCGAGGAGTCTGCGCATGGGTGTCTCCTGGTGGCGAGGAGGTTGCGTGGTGGTGTGACGACGGGCGGCCCGTACGGTTCCTGGGAGCTTAGCGAGAGAAGGTCAGCCGCGGTGCCGCGTTGCGGGCCAAGGTGTGGGCCTGGTCGGGCCACCAGGTGCCCGCGGGCGGATCGACGATGCCGTACTCGGGATCGATCGTGCCGCCGGTGTTGCGGGTGCAGCTGCCGTCGGACTCGCCGGGGATCTTGACCCACAGGTAGGCGTCGACGAGCGGGACGCCGGTGTCGGCGGTCGGGCGCGGGCCGAGGCCGCGGCCGGGCGCGTTGCACCAGATCTCCGGGTCGCCGGTGTACTTGCCGGGCTCGGGGGTCCAGGCCCCCAGGCCGTTGCGGCTGGTGTCGATGACGAAGTGGTGCAGCGCGTCGTTCGGCGGGGTGCCCACGGTCTGGTCGAACCATGCGTCGGTCCAGCGCCAGGTGGCGGGGTCGGCGGAGTCGACCGCGTTGCCGGGGGCGCCGTCGTTGGGCGCGGCGGGCGAGTAGTACTGGGTGGCGCACCAGTCGGTGTGGCCGCGGGCGTACTCGGGCCCTTCGGTGGCGAACCACATGCACTTGGAGATCCAGGTGCCGTAGCGCGCGTTGTGGTCGGTGGGGTGGGTGTTGGACACGTTGAGGGCGAAGCCGTCGCTGTACCGGACACCGGCGTCGAGCAGTCGCCGCGCCATGTCGCCGACGGGCCGCCACAGGACGTTGCCCGCGTCGAGGTAGACCGCGGTGCGGGCCCTGGACTTGATGGTCCTGACGGCGTATTCGAGGTCGGCGACGCGGGTCGCCGTGAGTTCGCCCGTCGGGTCCACGTCCGGCCCGCAGTCGTTCGGGAGGAGCGCCAGGCCGTCGGGCTCCACCACGACGACGGCCTTGCTGTCGCCGATGCCGGCGGCGAAGGCGTCGATCCACTGCCGGTACGCGGCCGAGGACGCCGCGCCGCCGCTGGAGTACTGCGAGCAGTCGCGGCCCGGGACGTTGTAGGCGACCAGGACGGGGGTCCGGTCGACCGCCCGGGCCTCACGGACCAGACGCTTCACCTTGCCCCTGACCTCGTCGGGCGTGCCCTCGGTGAACCACTCCGCCTGCGGCCAGCTCGCGAGCTTGGCCATGTTCACGGCGTTCGTGAGGTCGCCGTTCCTGAGGTCGGTGAGCGCCTGCCGGGCGGCCTTGCTGTCCGGGTCCACGTAGAACTTCGTGGTCGGGGTGAGCGTGTCCCCGGCGGTTGCGGCCTGTGCCTGCCCCTGCGTCGCGGTGAGGGCGGCGCAGGCCGCGAGCGCCGCGAGGGCGGCGGTCGCACGGCGCCGTAGGCTGCGTGGCTTCATGAGGGCTCCTGGTCGAAGGGGTGGGGTGAGACGGGTCCGGTGGCTGTGGCCCGGTCGCGGGGCGGCGGACACCGGGCCACAGCGGTCCGAGGTCAGTAGCCGTAGATCATCTTGTAGGCGACCTCGGGGAGGAACTGGCCGGCCGTGGAACCGGTCCCGACGCCGCAGTTGCCGTCGGACTCGCCCGGGGCCTTGATCCACAGGAGCATCTCGGCGCCGCCTCCCAGCCGGGTGGGCGTGCCGATGCGGCGGCCTGCCGCGTTGCACCACTCGCCGTTGGAGCCGTTGCCGTTGCGGCTGGTGTCGACGACGAACGGCTTGGTGTACCCGTAGCGGGCGGCCAGTTCGCTGTTGACGGCATTGCCGTAGGCGGTGTTCTGGGCGGTGGTGTAGTAGTTCGAGATGTTGAGGGAGAAGCCGTGCGCCTGCCGGAGGCCGGCGTCGTGGAGGCGCTGGGCCATCGTCGCCGCGCTGATCCAGCCGGGGTTGCCGGCGTCGAGGTACACCCAGGTGTTGGGGGCCTGGCGGTTGAACTCGGCGACGGCGCCGCTGATCATGCCCTGGCGTTCGCGGATCTGCGTCGGGTTCAGGCAGCCGTAGTCCGCGAGGGAGTCGGGTTCGAGGAGGACGACCGCCGGGCGGTTGGCAACCCCGCCGGCGAACTGCGCGATCCAGGTCGCGTAGGCGGAGGGCGAGGTGGCTCCGCCTCCGGAGTGCCCGCCGCACGAGTCGCGGAGGTAGATGTTGTACGCGACCAGGATGGGCAGCTTGTCCGACTGGTCCGCCGCCCCGACGTACGCGCCGGTCGCCGTGCCGATGGTGCCGCTCCAGGCGCCGAACCAGCGGGCCATGGGGGTGTTGGCGAGGGACGTGTTGATCGCGGGCGTCCGGCCGTCACCGGGGTTGGCGGCGACCCACTGCTTGGCGCTGGAGTTCGGGTCCACGTAGAACCCGCTGGTCATGGTGGTCGGGTCGGCCGCGTGGGCGGATGGTGCGACGGCGAGCGCCAACGGCAGCGCGAAGAAGGCTGCCGCGAGGGCGCGGAGTCGGCGGCGCATGACGGTACCTCGATTCCTGACGGGGGACGCGCCGCATGCTCTCGTCCGGAGCGGGCGGCGCACTGAGGAAGTGCGGTGGTACGACACCCCTGGGTCGTGGAAGCGCTCCCACTGGAAGCGATCCCAGCCCGGACTTCGGCTGCCCCGGGGTGTGGCCGGTATCGTGTGACGCCCTGTTCGGCCTGTCAAGTGGGCCTGGTTAACCAACACTTCACATGGCGGCGAGAAGGCTTTACAGTCATGCAACTGGAAGCGCTCCCAGTCTTCCGTGCGTTCCGGTCCCGACAGGAGAGGCGGATCATGGCCGAAGGTGTGCCACGCCGGCAGTCGACACTCGACGAGGTGGCCGAACTGGCGGGCGTCTCACGGTCGGTGGCCTCGCGGGCGCTCAACAACGCCCCGCACGTCAGTCGCGCCAAGCGTGAGGCGGTCGAACGGGCCGTCCGCCAGCTCGGTTACGTGCCCAATCCGACCGCCCGCGCGCTGGCGACCCGTCAGACCGGCGCGGCCGCCCTGGTCGTCTCGGGGGAGGATCCGTCGATCTTCGCGGACCCGTTCTTCGCCCAGGTGATCGTGGGTGCCTCGGCCGCCCTGGAGGACGCCGATCTGCACCTCATGCTCTGCCTGGCCGCCTCGGACCGGGGCCGCAGGCGCGTGGAGCAGCTCCTGAGGTCCAAGGGCGCCGACGGCGTGATGCTGATGGCGCTGCGCGAGGACGATCCGCTGGCCCACATGGCCGAGGAGGCGGAGCTGCCCGTCGTGTTCGGCGGCCGGCCGGTGGGTCTGGACCCCCGGTGGTACGTGGACGTCGACAACGTCGGCGGAGCGCGCGCGGCGACCGAGTACCTGATCGCGGCCGGCCGGACCCGGGTGGCCACGATCTGCGGGCGCCTGGACACCGAGGTCGGGCGCGCCCGGTACCGCGGCTACCAGGACGCCATGCTGGCGGCGGGCCTCGAACCGTACCCGCCGGAAGCCGGGGACTTCACCGAGCCCAGCGGGGCCGCCGCCATGGCCGCGCTCCTGGCGGACCATCCCGGCCTGGACGGGGTGTTCGCCGCCAGCGACAACATGGGGGCCGGGGCCCTGCGCACGCTGCGGAAGGCCGGCCGTGCGGTCCCCTCCGACGTCGCCGTGATCGGCTTCGACGACCTGGCCGTGGCCCGGATCGCCGACCCGCCGCTGACCACGGTGCACCAACCCATAGAGGGTCTCGGCCGGGAGATGGCGCGCATGCTCGTCGCGCTCATCAACGGACAGGACCCCACCCCGCTCATCCTCCCCACGCGCCTGGTCACCCGCGCCAGCGCCTGACGGGCCACCCTCGCCGCCCACCTCCGCGGCGAGGTTCCGTCGCCCTGCCTTTGGGAGCGCTCCCAAAAACCTGCCTCTGGGAGCGCTTTCAGAGCGGAGATGTCCCCCCGCCCGCGCCGACCGCCGACCGCCGACGAGGCGAGGCCCTGCCCGGCGCACCACCCGAACCCCTTGACGCATCGAGGAGATGCCATGCCCCGTTCGTCCGCACCAGCCGCCCGCATCCGTTCCGCCGTCCTCGCTCCGGCGGCCGCGGCCGTGGCCCTCGCGCTCGCCCTCACCGGCTGCTCGTCCTCCGGAGACGGTTCCGTCTCCGCCGACGGGAAGATCACCCTCACCGTCGGCACCTTCGGGACCTTCGGCTACAAGGAGGCCGGCCTGTACGACGCGTACATGAAGCAGAACCCCGGGATCGTCATCAAGGAGAACCCGACGACCGTCGAGGGCAATTACTGGACCGCCCTGCAGACCCGGCTGTCCGGAGGCGGCCTCGACGACGTCCAGGCCCTCGAAGTCGGCCGGATATCCCTGGCCACCTCCGAGGACCTCGCCGACGCCTTCGCCGACCTCTCCGACGCCCCTGGCGTCGAGAAGAAGAACTACCTGCCCTGGAAGTGGGACCAGGCCACCACCTCCGACGGCAGGACGATCGGACTCGGCACCGACGTCGGCCCCATGGCCATCTGCTACCGCCAGGACCTGTTCAAGGCCGCCGGCCTGCCCTCCGACCCCGAGTCGGTCGGCAAGCTGTGGGCCGGCGACTGGGCGAAGTTCGTCGAGACGGGCGAGCGGTACCAGGCCAAGGCGCCCAAGGGCACCTACTTCATGGACAGCGCCACCGGGTTGTTCAACGCCGTCGTCTCCAGCAGCCCCGTCCAGTACTACAAGGACGGCAAGCTCGCCTACAAGGACTCGGCCGGCGTGAAGACCGCCTGGGACCTGGCCGTCAAGGCCGTCCAGGGCAGGACCAGCCAGGGCCTGAAGATGTTCGACACCCCCTGGCAGACGGCGTTCTCCAAGTCCAGCTTCGCCACCACCGTCTGCCCCTCCTGGCAGCAGGCCAACATCCAGCAGTTCTCGGGTCCCGGCAACAAGGGCAAGTGGAACGTCGCCCAGCCCCCGGCCGCCGGCAACTGGGGCGGCTCCTTCCTGGCCGTGCCCGCCTCCGGCAAGCACGTCGACGAGGCCAAGAAGCTCGTCGCCTGGCTCACCGCGCCCGAGCAGCAGGCGAAGGTCTTCCAGAAGGTCGGCAACATCCCCGCCAACCAGGCCGCCTACGACCTGCCCGGCGTCGTCGACTACAAGAACCCCTACATCGGGCCCGACGCCGCCACCGGCCGGATCTTCTCCGCCGCCGCCCAGGCCATCAAGCCCGCCGAGAACGGCCCGCGCGCGGGCGACCTGACCGGGGCGTTCGGCACCGGCGTCCTGCTCATGGAACAGAACGGCAAGAGCCCGGAAGAGGCCTGGAGCGCCACCGTCCGCCAGATCGACAGCACCATCCAGTAACGCTCCCCGCTTCCCCCGCCTCTGCCCGGCCGCCGCCGCAGGGGACAGGGCGGCCGGTCACCGGGGAACCGGCCGCCCCCTCCCCGTACCGGCGCGACCGGCCGCGACCACCACCGAAGGAACCCGCCCGTGGCCTCCACGACCGCACCCAGCCTCGACGGCCCCGCAGGCCGGCAGGACACCCAGCCACCTCCGGCCCGCGCCTCCGGACCCTCGGCCTGGCGCAGCCGCCTCCACCGCTGGGACACCAAGGGCACGCCGTACGCCCTCGTCGCGCCCTTCTTCCTCGTCTTCGCCGCCTTCGGGCTCTTCCCGCTGCTCTACACGGGATGGCTCTCCTTCCACCGGGTGAGCCTCTACAACGTCGACCGCGCCGAATGGGTCGGCCTGCGCAACTACACGGACCTGTTCACCGGCCAGGTCAGCCACTACTTCTGGAACGCCCTCCTCAACACCTTCACCCTCGGCGTCCTGTCCACCGTCCCGCAACTGCTGATGGCGCTGGGCCTCGCCCACCTGCTCAACTACCGGCTGCGCGCCCGCGGATTCCTGCGTACGGCGCTCCTCGCCCCGTACGCGACCTCCGTCGCCGCCGCCACCCTCGTCTTCGCCCTGATCTTCAGCCCCGAGGGCGGCATGGCCAACTGGTTCCTCGGCCTGTTCGGCGCCGGGCCCGTGCACTGGGAGGCCGGCCGCTGGAGCTCACAGTTCGCCATCTCCGTGATCGTCACCTGGCGCTGGACCGGCTACAACGCCCTGATCTACCTCGCGGCCATGCAGGCCGTGCCGCGCGAGCTGTACGAGGCCGCCGCGCTGGACGGCGCGAACCGCTGGCAGCAGTTCCTGCACGTCACGGTCCCCGCCCTGCGCCCCACGATCCTCTTCACGGTGATCGTCTCGACCATCGGCGCCACCCAGCTCTTCGGCGAGCCCTACCTCTTCGGCGGCCAGAGCGGCCACCAGGGCGGCGCCGACCACCAGTACGAGACGCTCGGCATCCTCATGTACGACCAGGGCTTCCACTCCAGCATGCTCGGGCGCGCCAGCGCGGTCGCCTGGATCATGTTCGGCCTGCTGCTGCTCATCGGGCTCGTCAACGCGCTGATCACCCGCCGCCTGCGCGCCTCCCAGTGACGTGGAGTACGACATGACCACCACCACCCCATCCGCTCCCGGCCGCGCCCAGCGGACGCCCGTGCGCACCCCTGCCCGGGCCGTCAGGGCCGGCAGGGCCGGCGGCCAGCACAAGGCCGGGCCGCTCGCGCGCGTCGTCCTCGGACTCGCCGCCCTGGCCTCCTTGTTCCCGCTGTACTGGACGCTGGTCGCGGCGTCCACCGACGGCCACGCGGTCGTCTCCAGCCCGCCGCCGATGCTGCCCGGCGGCAACCTGTTCGAGAACCTCTCCTACGTGTGGCACAACGCGGGCGGGCGCGGCATGGGCGTGGCCCTGCTCAACTCCACGCTCGTGGCCGGGGCCGTCACCGTCAGCACGGTGACCTTCTCCGTCCTCGCGGGCTTCGCCTTCGCCAAGCTCCGGTTCCGCGGGAAGAAGGTCATGCTCGGCCTGGTGCTGTCCACCCTCGCCGTGCCCGCGCAGCTCAGCGTCGTACCCCTGTTCATCCTGACCAAGAACCTGGGGCTGAGCAATCACCTCGGGGCGCTGATCCTGCCCGTACTGGTCACCGCCTTCGGCGTCTTCTTCATGCGTCAGTTCCTCTCGCAGGCACTGCCCACGGAACTCCTGGAGGCCGCCCGCGTCGACGGCGCCAACTCGCTGCGCGTCATCTGGCACGTCGTCTTCCCCGTCGCCCGCCCGGCGATGGCGGTCCTGGGCATGCTCACCTTCGTCCAGTCCTGGAACGACTTCCTCTGGCCCGTCATCGTCATGAACGGCTCCACCAACCCGACCGTCCAGGTCGCCCTCGCCGGACTGGGCACCGGCTGGTCGACCGACTGGTCCGTCATCACGGCCGGCGCGCTGACGGGCACCCTGCCCCTCCTCCTCGTCTTCGTCCTCTTCGGCCGTCACATCGTCGGCGGCATCACCCAGGGCGCCGTCAAGGGCTGACCTCCGCCCCCTCTCCTCTCGTCCCACACCCTCTGTCAAAGGGAGGCCCCGCCATGTCCGCAACCCCCGCCACCGCCCCCGCTTCCGCGGCCGTCGACCGACTGCACTTCCCGCCCGGCTTCCTGTGGGGCGCGGCCACGGCCGCCTACCAGATCGAGGGAGCCGTCGCCGAGGACGGCCGCACCCCCTCGATCTGGGACACCTTCTCCCACACCCCCGGCAAGGTCGCCGGCGGCGACACCGGCGACATCGCCTGTGACCACTACCACCGCTACCGCACCGACGTCACCCTGATGTCCCACCTCGGCCTCCAGGCCTACCGCTTCTCGCTGGCGTGGCCCCGCATCCAGCCCGGAGGCCGGGGACCCGTCAACGCCAAGGGCCTCGACTTCTACAGCCGGCTCGTCGACGAACTCCTCGACGCCGGCGTCCAGCCCGTCGCCACCCTGTACCACTGGGACCTGCCCCAGGCGCTGGAAGACGGGGGAGGCTGGACCGAGCGCGAGACCGCCGAGCGCTTCGGCGAGTACGCGGCCCTGGCCGCCGACGCCCTCGGCGACCGGATCGCGCTGTGGACCACCCTCAACGAACCCTGGTGCTCGGCCTTCCTCGGCTACGGCTCCGGCGTCCACGCGCCCGGCCGCACCGACCCCGCCCTCGCCCTGCGCGCCGCCCACCACCTCAATCTCGGCCACGGCCGCGCCACCGCCGCCCTGCGCGCGGCCCTTCCCGCCCACGCCCAGATCGCGGTCTCCCTCAACCTGCACCACGTCCGACCGCTCACCGCCGACGCGGCCGACCTCGACGCGGCCCGCCGCATCGACGCCGTCGCCAACCGCGTCTTCACCGGCCCGATGCTCTCCGGCGGATACCCGGACGACCTCCTCGCCGACACCGCCCACGTCGTCGACTGGGACACCCTCGTCAAGCCCGGCGACGAGGCCGCCATAGGCGCCCCCATCGACCTCCTGGGCATCAACTACTACACCCCGGCCGTCGTCTCCGCCCCGATGCCCGGAGCAGCCGTGGTCAACCACGCCCACGGCGAGAGCGACCACTCCCCGTGGCCCGGCTCCGAGCACGTCACCTTCCACCTCCCGCCCGGCGACACCACCGACATGGGCTGGACCATCGACCCCACTGGTCTCTACGACCTCCTCATGGCCACGTCCCGCGCCCACCCGGGCCTCCCGCTGGCGATCACCGAGAACGGCGCCGCCTTCCCCGACATCCCGACGGCCGACGGCCGGATCCGGGACCACGACCGGATCGACTACGTCCACCAGCACCTCGCGGCCGTCCACCGGGCCATCGCCGACGGCGCCGACGTGCGCGGCTACTTCCTCTGGTCCCTGCTCGACAACTTCGAGTGGGCCTACGGATACGAGAAGCGCTTCGGCGCCGTCCACGTCGACTACACCACCCAGCTGCGCACCCCGAAGGCCAGCGCCCGCTGGTACTCCCGCGCGATCCGCACGAACGGGATCCCGCCACGCTAGGACCGGATGCTCCAGGTGGCGTGCAGCCGCCGGTGGTGGTCCACCCGGCGCACCGGTCCCGTCAGGGTGACCCGCGCGGTCAGCCGCGGTTCCGTGCTGGAGGAACCGAACAGCAGCTCCAGTGCTCCCGGCTCCACCACGCGCGTCCCTTCCCTGCCCGTGAACGACGCCAGGTCCGCGGGTACGGTCACGTGGACGCGCCTGCTCTCACCGGGAGCCAGGTCGACCCGTACGTACCCGACGAGTCGCCGCACGGGCTGGACCACGGAGGCCACCGGGTCGTGCAGGTACAGCTGCACGACTTCGGTGCCGGTGCGGCCGCCGGTGTTCGCCACGGTGAGGGCGAGCCGCAGCTCGCCGTCGGTGGAGGTCTCGGAGGTCTCGACGTCCAGGTCGCTCCAGGCGAAGGTGGTGTAGGTGAGGCCGTGTCCGAAGCCGAAGGCCGGCGTCGGGTCGATGCTGGAGACCTCGCTGCGGTGGCCCAGCCGGGAGGCCAGATAGGTGGACGGCTGGGCGCCGGGGTGGCGGGGCACGCTCACGGGCAGCCGGCCGCTCGGGTCGGTCCGCCCGCTGAGGACGGCGGCGATGGCCGCCGTTCCGGCCTCGCCGGGGAAGAAGGTCTGGACGACGGCGGCGGACTCGTCGGCCGCCCGCCCGAGCGCGTACGGCCGGCCCGACAGCAGCGTCGTCACGACCGGTGTCCCCGTGTCGAGGAGCGCGTCGAGCAGCCGCTGCTGTGCCCCGGGCAGGACGAGGGACTCCGCGTCGCAGCCCTCGCCGCTGGTGCCCCGCCCGAAGAGCCCCGCGCGGTCGCCGAGGGCCGCCACGACGACGTCCGCGCCGCGGGCGAGTTCGAGGGCCACGGCGAAGCCCTCGGTGGCGTCGTCGTCGACGCCGGTGCCGGGGGCCACCACGATCTCGGCGCCGGGGAACTCGGCGGCGAGGGCCTCGCGGAGGGTGGGCAGCTCGATGCCGAGGGGCGTGCCGGGGTGCCGGCTGCCCACGTGGACGGGGAAGGAGTAGCAGCCGAGGACGGCGGTGGGGGTCTCGGCGAGGGGGCCGATCAGGGCGATCCGGCGCGGGACGCGCGGGTCGAGCGGCAGGGTGCCGTCGTTGCGGAGCAGGACGACGGCCCGTTCGGCGATGCGGCCGGCCAGCTCGCGGTTGGCGGCCGGATCCAGGCCGACCGTGCCGCGGAGGCGGTCCGGGTCGGCCGTGAGGTCGGCGCCGCGCAGCGCCGGGGGGACCGGGCTCCAGTCGGGGTCGAGCAGCCCGAGCCGGGTCTTCTGCAGCAGGACCCGCCGGACCGCCCGGTCCACCAGCTCTTCGGACACGTGTCCCTGCCGGACCGCGTCGAGGAGCGGCGCGCCGAAGGTCTTGACGGTGGGCAGTTCCACGTCGACACCGGCGGCGAGGGCCGCCCCGGCCGCCTCGCCGAACGTGCCGGCGACGCCGTGCAGGGTCTTCAGGAACGCGATGCCGAAGTAGTCGGCCACGACGGTGCCGGTGAAGCCCCAGGTGTCCCGGAGGAGTCCGGTGAGCAGGCGGTCGTCGGCGGCCGAGGGAAGGCCGTCGGTGTCGGTGTAGGCGTGCATCACCGACCGGACGCCGCTCTCGCGGACGGCCATCTCGAAGGGCGGCAGGATCACGTCGGCCAGCTCCCTCGCGCCCACGCCGACGGGGGCGAGGTTGCGCCCGGCCCGGGAGGCGGAGTAGCCGGCGAAGTGCTTGAGCGTGGCGACGACCCCGGAGGACTCGAGGCCCTGGACGTACGCGGTGGCGATGGTCCCGACGAGGTACGGGTCCTCGCCGATGGTCTCCTCGACGCGCCCCCAACGGGCGTCACGGACGACGTCGAGGACGGGCGCGAGGCCCTGGTGGACGCCGACCGCGCGCAGGTCCCGGCCGATGGCGGCGGCCATCTCCCGTATCAGCGCGGGGTCGAAGGTGGCGCCCCACGAGAGGGGTACGGGGTAGGCGGTGGCGCCCCAGGCCGCGAAGCCCGCGAGGCACTCCTCGTGGGCGACGGCCGGGATGCCGAAGCGGTTCGCGGCCGTGATCCGCTCCTGCGTCCGCATCAGGGAGAGGGCGCCGAGGGCGGGGTCGACCGGGGCGCTGCCGAAGGGCCGGGTGAGCTGCCCGAGACCGGCGGGCAGCAGGTCGTCGAGGTCGACCGGCTCCTCCATGTCGTGCTGGTACGGGGCGACCTCGCCGCCCTCGTCGGAGGCCCCGACCCACACGCCGTACAACTGGGCGGTCTTCTCCTCCAGGGTCATCTCGCGCATCAGCGCGTCGACGCGGACCTCCGCGCTCAGCGAGGGGTCGCGCCAGGCGCGGTACGGGGCTCGGGGCTGGGTGACCACGGTGTCGGTCATTTTCCTCCGACTCCCGTCAGGCCCTGGACCAGGGTGACGGGCGAAAGACGGGCGGACGGGACGGGGAGCGTGGAGAGGACGGCGGCCCGCCACGACGAGCGGGCCGGTCGTCGGGGTCGCCGCCGCTGCCACGGCGGGCGCGGCGGCGACGACCGGCGAGCTGTTCGGCGCGGCGTGAGGCGAGCCGCAGGGTGTCAGGTGCGGGTCCAGCGCTGGTTGCTGCCGCTCGAGCAGGAGTAGAGCTGGATCAGGGTGCCGTTGGCGGTGCCGGCCCCGACGGCGTCGAGGCAGAGGCCGGACTGGACGCCGACGATGGATCCGTCGGAGTTGAGGCGCCACTTCTGGTTGTCGCCGCCCCAGCAGCCGTAGATCTGCACCTTGGCGCCGTTGCCGGTGCCGGCGGCGTCCAGGCACTTGCTGCCGTAGACCCTGAGCTCGCCGGCGGCGGTGTACGTCCACTGCTGGTTGGTGCCGCCGTGGCAGTCCCACAGCTGGAGCTGGGTGCCGTCGGCGGTGCCGGCGCCGGGCACGTCGAGGCAGCGGCCCGAAGCGACGCCCTTGATCTGCCCGGAACCGGGCGTGGGGGTCGGAGTGGGCGTGGGGGAGGAGGCGTTGAGCGCGTTGAGGACGGAGGAGTAGGCGGGCTTCTTGCTGCCGTCGCCGTTGAACAGCAGCGGCGTCTGCTCCGCCCGCCAGGAGTCGGTGTCGCGGACGCCCCAGACGGTGATGCCGAGGCAGCGCGGTACGGCCAGACAGTCGTTGGTCACGTTGGCGTAGGTCGTGGCCGAGGCGCCCTGGATGTCGAGCTCGGTGACGGCCACGTCGACGCCGAGGGCGGCGAAGTTCTGCAGCGTGGTGCGGAAGTTGCTGTTGTACGGACTGTCGCTGTTGAAGTGCGACTGGAAGCCGACGCAGTCGATGGGCACGCCGCGCTGCTTGAAGTCCCGGACCATGGCGTACATGGCCTGGGTCTTGGCCCAGGTCCAGTTCTCGACGTTGTAGTCGTTGTAGCAGAGCTTGGCGGCCGGGTCGGCGGCGCGCGCGGTGCGGAACGCGACCTCGATCCAGTCGTTGCCGGTGCGCTGCAGGTTGGAGTCGCGCCGTGCTCCCGAACTGCCGTCGGCGAACGCCTCGTTCACCACGTCCCACTGGGCGATCTTGCCCTTGTAGTGGGCCATCACGCCGTTGATGTGGTTGACCATGGCCTGGCGCAGCGCGCTGCCGCTGAGGCTCTGCATCCAGCCGGGCTGCTGGGAGTGCCAGGCCAGCGTGTGTCCGCGTACCTGCTTGCCGTTCTGCACCGCCCAGTTGTAGACGCGGTCTCCGGCGGTGAAGTCGAACCGGCCCTGCTGGGGTTCGGTGGCGTCGATCTTCATCTCGTTCTCGGGCGTCACCGAGTTGAACTCGCGGCTCGCGATCGTCGTGTACGCCGAGTCGCCCAGCCTGCCCGATGCGATGGCGGTGCCGAAGTAGCGCCCGGACTGCGCCGCCGCGCTGCCGAGCGTGCTCTCGGCGGCGTGGGAGGCGGGTGGCGCCACCAGGGCGGCGGTCGAACCGAGGACGCCGACGATCAGCGCCGCGCACAGCCCGCTGATCTTGCGGCGGGCGGTGGAGGGGGGAACGGCAGGTGAGCGCATGACTGAACCTCCAGGACGGACATCACGGAAGGAGTTGAGCGCGGCGGAGTGGGATCCGCGTCGGCGACGTCCCGCACGGGCGACGTCCGCAGGGCGATCCGCGTTCAGGGGCGAGTGGCACGGTTCAAGGCCGGCACCCGGAACTCGGATGGAGGGGCGCCGCCGACTCGGGACTCAGTGTGGAAACCTCGGGGAAACAAGTCAAGACTTTCGAAATCTTTCGACGTTCCGGGCCCGAGGTTTTTGCTCAAGGAGTCTCAGAAATGCTCGCCCTAGGGCGCGATCGCCATCGAAAGATGCCGAAAGGCATCGAAAAACTTTCGGCGGGCATCGTCCCACCCGGGTGGTGCCACTCCTGTGCGGCCCCCGCCCCGGGTGCTCCTAGCTGCGGGGCGGGGCCGTGGAGAGCCGGACCTTGAGCTCGGTCGACAGCTCCATTCGCGGTGTGACCAGAGGCTGGTCCTCCATGACCTGGAACAGGGTGCGGGCGGCGACCCGGCCCATCTCCTCCAGCGGCTGACGCACCGTCGTCAGCGGCGGCGACAGCCATTCGCACATCGGCAGGTCGTCGAAGCCGACCACGCTGAGGTCCTGCGGGATGCTCAGCCCGAGCTGCCGGGCGGCTTCGTAGACGCCCATCGCCTGCTGGTCGCTGCCCGCGAACACGGCGGTCGGCGGGTCGGGAAGGGCGAGCAGCTCCTGGGCGCACCGGAACCCGCCCTCGTGCTGGAAGTCACCGAACCGGATCAGGTCGCGGTCGATCTCGATCCCGGCCCGTTCCAGGGCGGTCCGGTACCCGTCGATGCGGGCCTGGCTGCAGAGCATCTCCCTGCGTCCGCCGATCGTGGCGATCCGTCGGTGCCCGAGCTCCAGCAGGTGCTCGGTGGCGGCGAGACCGCCCGCCCAGTTGGTCGCACCGATGCTGGGCACGCCGTTGCCGGGCAGGTCGATGGGGTCGATGACGACCAGGGCCACCCCGGCCCGTTCGACCTGGGCGCGCTGGGCCTTCGTGACCGAGGCGGTCACGAGGATGACCCCGTCGCTGTGGTGCAGGACCGGCAGTGCGGCCCAACTGGACGGCGTGGCCTCGCCCGGCGGGACGAGGGACACGACGGTGCCGACGCTCCGCAGGGCGCACTCGGCCTCGACGCCACGCAGGATCTCCACCGCCCACGCGCTGTCCAGACCGCCGATGATCAGGTCGACGAGACCCGATCTGCGGGCCCTGCCCTGCCGGCCGGGCGGGTGGTAGTGGTGAGAGCGCAACAGGCCCTCGATCCGTTTGCGCGTCGAGGGCGCGACATCGGATCGGCCGTTGATCACCTTGGACACGGTGGCCTGGGAGACCCCGGCCTCGGCGGCGATGAGGGCCAGGGTCGGACGCTGCTCGCTCAACTTCACTCCTCTGCTCCCCTGTACGCGAAGGCCTCGGCCGGCGACAGGTATCGCAAACTTTCGAAGAGTTTCCGGGCGGCTCAACCTGCCTGTCAAGCCCGTCAACAGCCGCTTATTTTCAGGTAAATCAGCAACACCTCTTGACCCGGCGGCCCCGCGTTCCTAGCTTATGGCGGCACAGAATTCGAGAGTATTTCGAAATGTTTTCGGGCACATCACCGGCATCCCCACCCCGGAGGTCCCATGAGCAGCACCCTCCCGAGCCGACGAAACTTCCTGGCGCTTTCGGGCCTGACCGCACTGTCCGTCTCCATGGCCGCGGCCTGCGGATCCGGTGGATCCGGCGCCGGGCGGACGGCCGACGGCAAGGTCGCCCTGGAGTGGTGGAACATCGCCACGACGGAACCGGGCAAGTCCCTCTTCCCGCAGATCTCCACCGCGTTCACGTCCGCTCACCCGGACATCCGCATCGACACCACCTCGTTGGAGAACGAGGCGTTCAAGTCCAAGCTGACCGCCACCACTTCCTCCGGCAAACTCCCCGACATCTTCCAGACCTGGGGTGGCGGCGTGCTCCAGCAGCAGGTCGACGCCGGGCTGGTCGAGGACCTCACCGACGCGCTGGACTGGTCGTCCGACCTCACCCCGGTCTCGCTGCAGGCCTACCAGTTCGGCGGCCGGACCTACGCGGTGCCCTACGACATCGGCATGGTCGGCTTCTGGTACAACAAGAAGCTCTTCGCCAGGGCCGGGATCACCGCGCCGCCGGCCACCTGGGCCGAGTTCCTCGAAGACGTCCGGAAGCTCAAGGCGGCGGGCATCACCCCGATCGCCCTCGCCGGCAAGGAGAAATGGCCGGGCCACTACTACTGGGCCTACCTCGCGATGCGCGTCGCCGGTCTGCCCGCCCTGCAACAGGCCGCCTCCACCAAGGACTTCACCGGCGCCGGCTTCGTCCGGGCAGGCACCCACCTCAAGGAGCTGGTCGACCTCCAGCCGTTCCAGACGGCCTTCCTCGGCGCCGGCTACGCCACCCCCGGCGGCCAGGCGGCGACCATGGGCAACGGCAAGGCCGCCATGGAGCTGATGGGGCAGTGGGCGCCGTCGGTGCAGAAGGACGCGGGCGCCGACCTCGGAGCGGACCTGGGCTTCTTCCCGTTCCCGACGGTCGACGGCGGCGTCGGCCGGGTCACCGAGGTGTTCGGCGGTGGCGGCGGCTTCGCCCTGCGCAAGGGCGCTCCGAAGGAGGCGCTGGACTTCCTGAAGTTCTTCGTTCTGGAGAACGAGTCCAAGCTGCTGGCCTCCAACGGCTACCTGCCGGTGGTCAAGGGCGCGGAGAGCGAGCTCACCGACGCCAACAAGAAGGTGGTGGCCGAAAGCCTCTCCAATGCGACGGGCTTCCAGCTGTTCCTCGACCAGGCCTACCCGCCGGCGGTCGGCCAGGAGGTCAACGACAGCGTCGCCGACCTCATCGCGGGCAAGAAGACGCCCGAGCAGGTCACCACGTCGATCACCGAGGCTGCGAAGGGTGCCTAGCTCCGTGTCCACCCTCACCAAGGACCCGGCCGAGGGCCCGGCCGGGGGCCCGGCCGAGGACCCGATCGGGGAGCGGACGGAGGACGCCGCACCGGTGCGTCCGCCCGTCCGGTCCCGGACGCTCCTGCGGAGATGGGGCAGCTGGGCGTCGGTCGCCTGGTTCCTCGTCCCGGCCCTCGTCCTCTTCCTCGTCTTCGTCCTCGCCCCGATCGTCGTCGCCGTCTACACCGGCTTCTTCAAGTGGGGCGGGGTCGGCCCCATGGACGACTTCGTCGGCCTGGCGAACTACACCAGGCTGTTCGACGACCAGGTCTTCCTCGGAGATCTGGGGCGGGGGCTGTACCTGATCGTCCTGTCGATCACGGTGCAGCTGCCGTTCGCACTGTTCACCGCGGTCCTGCTCAACCAGCGGCTGCGCGGCCGGGCCGTCTACCGGATGCTGTTCTTCGCGCCGTACATCCTCTCCGAGGTGGTCACGGCGGTCCTCTTCGCGATGATCTTCCTGCCCGGCGACGGCATGGCCGACCACCTCGCCGGCGTCCTGGGCCTGGAGGGACTGCAGGGCAGGTGGCTCGCCGATCCCTCGACGGTCATGCCGACCCTGTTCGTCGTCATGATCTGGAAGTACTTCGGCTTCCACATGATGCTCTTCCTCGCCGGCCTGCAGGGCATCCCGGCCGAGGTCCTCGAGGCCGCGTCCCTCGACGGTGCCGGCGCCTGGCAGCGCTTCCGGCACGTGACGCTGCCGCTGCTCGGCCCGACGATCCGGATCAGTGTCTTCCTCTCGATCATCGGGTCCATCCAGCTCTTCGACCTCGTCTGGGTCATGACCGCGGGCGGCCCCAACCACTCCTCCGAGACGATGGCGATCTCGATGTTCCAGTTCGGGTTCAAGCGGTACCAGGTCGGCTACGCCAGCGCGATCAGCGTGGTGCTGTTCATGATCAGCCTGGTCTTCTCCCTCTTCTACCAGCGCTACGTGCTCCGCCGTGACCTGAGCGGCGCCGTCACCACGGGCGGTGGCCGATGAACGCCCGCAGAGCCGCACGGGGAATATCGCTGCACGCCGTGGTCTGGCTGATCGGCGCGTTCGTCGTCGTGCCGCTGATCTACGCGGTGATCTCCGGGTTCAAGAGCACCGGCGAGCTGACGAGCAACCCGTTCGGGCTGCCGGAGCGGTGGAGGGCCGCCAACTACACGGGCATCCTCGGCGACGCGATTTTCTGGCGGCAGATCGCCAACAGCGCCGGCATCGCCGTCGGTACGACGCTCTGCACGGTGGCGGCCTCCGCGATGGCGGCGTTCGTGCTGGCCCGCTACGCCTTCCGGGGCAGGGAGTTGTTCTACACGCTGTTCACGATCGGGCTGATGTTCCCGTTCGCGGTGGCCGTCCTGCCGCTGTTCCTCATGCTGCGCACCTTCGGCCTGCTCGACAACCCGCTCGGGGTGATCCTCCCGCAGGCGGCCTTCGGGCTCCCCATGACGATCATCATCCTGCGCGGCTTCTTCCGGACCATCCCGGCGGAGATCGAGGAGGCGGCCGTCATGGACGGCTGCGGCAAGTTCCGCTTCTTCTGGAAGATCCTGCTGCCGATGGCGCGCCCGGCGCTCGGCACCGTCTCGGTGCTGGCGATCGTCGCGAGCTGGAACAACTTCTTCCTGCCGCTGCTGGTGTTCAACGACCCGAAATGGCAGACGATCCCGGTCGGCGTCCAGCAGTTCCAGGGCCAGTACTCGACCGACTACGCACTCGTCCTGGCCTACATCGTGCTCGCCATGGTCCCCGCGCTCGCCTTCTACGCCGTCGCCGAGCGGCAGCTGATCGGCGGCCTCACCGCGGGCGCCACCAAGGGCTGACCCGTTCCGCGCCACCTCCACCCCCGAGGAGACGTTGTGAAACGACTGACCGCACTGATACTCGCGCTGACAGCCGCGTTACCGTCACAGGCCGCCGCCGGCCTCGCCCCACCCGCCGCCGACCCCGCCCGACCCGCGCCCACCGCCCCTTCCGCCGTCGCGTCAGCGCCGTCCGTCATCGACTTCCGCGCCGCACTCCAGCCCATCGACGGATTCGGCTTCTCGATGGCCTTCCAGCGGGCCGACCTGCTGCACGGCGCGCGCGGCCTCGGCCCGGCCAAGCGGCGCGAGGTGCTCGACCTGCTGTTCAGCAAGGACAAGGGCGCGGGCCTGTCGATCCTGCGCCTGGGCATCGGGTCGTCGACCGACCGGGTCTACGACCACATGCCGACGATCCTGCCGGCCGATCCCGGCGGGCCGGACGCCCCGCCGGCGTACGTGTGGGACGGCTGGGACGGCGGCCAGGTGTGGCTCGCCAAGGAGGCCAAGGCGTACGGCGTCGAACGGTTCTACGCCGACGCCTGGAGCGCCCCGGCCTTCATGAAGACCAACGGCAGCGAGAACGACGGCGGCGAGCTGCTGCCCGCATGGCGGCAGGCCTACGCGAACTACCTCGTCCAGTACGTGAAGTTCTACCAGCGCGAAGGCATCGGGATCACCGACCTCGGATTCACCAACGAACCCGACTGGAAGGCGACCTACGCCTCGATGCGGTTCACCCCGCAGCAGGCCGTCGACCTCCTCAAGGTGCTCGGGCCGACCGTCCGCGCGTCCGGCCTGAAGACGCAGCTGGTCTGCTGCGACGCCGCAGGCTGGGACCGGCAGGTCGCCTACACCGAGGCCATCGAGGCGGACCCCGCGGCCGACAAGGCGGTGCGGACCATCAGCGGCCACCGCTACAGCGGTCCGACCTCGGTACGGCAGCCCACCGACAAGCACGTCTGGATGTCGGAATGGTCGCCGGACGGCACCACCTGGAACGAGAACTGGGACGACGGCAGCGGCTACGACGGCCTCACCGTCGCGGCCGACATCCAGAACACCCTGACCACCGGCAACGCCAACGCCTACGTCTACTGGACCGGCGCGTCCCTCGGCACGACCCGGGGGCTCATCCAGCTCGCCAACCCCGGGGACGACTACCGCGTGTCCAAGCGGTACTGGGCACTGGCCGCCTTCAGCCGGTTCATCCGCCCCGGCGCCGTACGCGTGCCGGTCACGAACGCCGACCCGGCGCTCCAGGTGACGGCCTTCCGCAACGGCGACGGCAGCCGCGTCATCGAGATCCTCAACACCGCCGCCACCGAGCGCTCCGCCGCCTTCTCCCTCCGCGGCGGCCACGACCGGCACCCCCAGGGCTACGTCACCGACCAGACCCGCTCGATCACCCCGGCCGACATCGTCTCCACGCACGGCACGACCCTCACGGCGAAGCTCGCCCCCCGCGCGCTGACCACCATCGTCCTCGACTGAACCGTCCGGCACCCGAGGAGTCCGTCATGTTCATGTCCCGGAGTCTCATCGCCCTGTCCGCCGCCGCATGCCTCGCGGCCGGCCTCGCCGCCACGCCCGCCACCGCCGAGCCACGCCCCAGGACGCTCGCCGAACTGGCCGCGAAGCACCACAAGTACTTCGGCTCCGCCACCGACAACCCCGAGTTCACCGACGCCGCCTACCTGAAGCTCCTCGGCAGCGAGTTCGGACAGACCACCCCCGGCAACGCCATGAAGTGGTACGCCACCGAACCCGAGCGCGGCGTCTTCGACTTCACCGCCGCCGAAGAGGTCATGGCCTTCGCCAAGGACCACCACCAGAAGGTCCGCGGCCACACCCTCATCTGGCACAACCAGCTCCCCGCCTGGCTCACCGAGCGCAGCTGGACCGCCGACGAACTTCGCCCCGTCCTCAAGAACCACATCCAGACCGTCGTCCGGCACTTCAAGGGCCGGGTGATCCACTGGGACGTCGTCAACGAGGCCTTCAACGAGGACGGCACCTACCGCGAGACGCTCTTCTACAAGACCCTCGGCCCCGGCTACATCGCCGACGCCCTGCGCTGGGCCCACGAGATCGACCCGCACGCCAAGCTGTACCTCAACGACTACAACGTCGACGGGATCAATCCCAAGAGCGACGCCTACCACACCCTGATCAAGCAGCTGAAGGCCGACGGCGTCCCGGTGGAGGGCTTCGGCATCCAGGGCCATCTGGCGCTCCAGTACGGCTTCCCCGCCGACGTCCGGCAGAACATGCAGCGCTTCGCCGACCTCGGCGTGGAGGTCGCCGTCACCGAGCTCGACATCCGGATGAACCTCCCGGCGACCCCGGACAAGCTCGCCACCCAGGCCACCTGGTACGCCGACTACGTCAAGGCCTGCCTGGCGGTGACGCGCTGCGTCGGCGTCACCATCTGGGACTACACGGACAAGTACTCGTGGATCCCCTCCGTCTTCCCCGGCGAGGGCGCCGCGCTGCCCTACGACGAGAACCTGCGGCCCAAGCCCGCCTACCACGCGATCAGGGAGGTGCTGGGCGGATGATCAGGACGGCGATCGTCGGAACGGGCGGAATCGCCGGCATCTGCCACGTCCCGGCCCTCCGGGCGCAGGCACACCGGGCCGAGATCGTGGCCGCCGTCGACGTGGACGCAGCGCGCGCCGAGGCCTTCGCGGCCGAGCACGGCATCCCCGCGGTCCACAGCGACCTGCGCACGATGCTGAAGGAGCAGGCCCCGGACGTCGTGCACCTGTGCACGCCGCCGTACCTGCACGCCGAACAGGCCGTGGCCTGCCTGGAGGCCGGGGCGTGGGTGTGGTGCGAGAAGCCGGTGGCCCTGTCGCTGGCCGAGCTCGACCGCATCCAGGAGGCCGAGGGCCCCGCCGCAGCGGGCGCGGTGTTCCAGCACCGGTACGGCTCCGGAGCCCGGCACCTGCGCGAACGGATCGCGGCCGGCACGCTGGGACGACCGCTGGTCGCGCAGTGCGTCACGGCCTGGTACCGCGACGACGCCTACTACGAGGTGCCCTGGCGCGGCACCTGGCGGAGCGAGGGCGGTGGCCCGACGCTGGGCCACGGCATCCACCAGATGGACCTGATGCTCGACGTGCTCGGCCCCTGGGCCGAGGTGCGCGCGATGGCCGGCCGCCTCGATCGCCCCGTCCAGACCGAGGACGTGTCCGCGGCACTGGTCCGGTTCGAGAACGGAGCCATCGCGACGGTCGTCAACAGCGTCCTGTCCCCACGCGAGGAAAGCTATCTGCGCTTCGACCTCACCGACGCCACCGTCGAGCTGCGGCACCTGTACGGCTACTCCAACGCGGACTGGACGTTCACCGCCAGGTCGCCCCGCGCGACGTGGGAGCCGCCGGACGACCTGCCCAGCTCGCACACCGCCCAGCTCGCCGCCTTCCTGGACGGCTACGAGGCGGGCACCCGGCCCGATCTCGGCAGGACCACCATGGAGCTGGTCACCGCCCTGTACAAGGCCGCGATCACCGGCCTGCCGGTCCGGCGCGGGGAGATCGACGCGGCCGACCCGTTCTACGGCTCGCTCCACGGGGGACGCCCGGAGGTGTTCCGGTGACCTTCGAACTCCTGGAGGACGAGGACGCGCTGACCGTCCGCGCCCGTGACGTCGACCTCTTCCGCTACGTGCACCGGCCGGTCATGGACCCCTTCGAGGCGCCGAAGCCGTACCTGCATCCGGTGCGCACGCTCGCCGGCGACGTGGTCACCGGGTACCGCCCGCACGACCACCGCTGGCACAAGGGCGTCCAGATGACGGCGTCGTGGGTGTCGGGGCAGAACTTCTGGGGCGGCGGCACCTACCTGCGCGGGCAGGGCTACGTCGACCTGCCGAACCTCGGCACCATGCGCAGCCTCACCCTGTCCGCCTGGACGGGCCACGGACGCGCCGTGGTCACCGAGGACCTGGCCTGGCACACCATGGCGGGGGAGCACTGGATCGACGAGCGCCGCATGCTCATCGCACGTGACGTCGAGGCCGACTCCTGGACCCTGGAGTTCAGAACCGCACTCACGAACGTCCACGACACCGCCCTGGTCTTCGGCAGCCCGGGCACGCAGGGCAGGGAGCTCGCCGGATACTCCGGCCTGTTCTGGCGCGGCCCGCGCTCCTTCACCGGCGGGCACGTGATCGGCCCCGGCATGGGCGAGAAGGGCGAATGGCTCGCCTTCGTCGGCAGCCACGACGAGGTCGACCGCTCCTCCACGCTCCTGTTCCTGGACGATCCGGACGCCCCCTGCCACTGGTTCGTCCGCGGTGAGCCCATCCCCGCCGTCAACCCGTCCCTGGCGTTCGACGAGGAACTGCCGCTGGCCCCCGGCGACACCCTGGCGCGTCGCTACCGGATCGTCGTGGCCGACGGAGCGTGGACGCCCGCACGGGTGTCCCGGTACGTCGCGGAACACCCGTGGTGAGCCGGCTTCCCGGCGGCGTGGGCATCTCCGGCCTGACCGTCTACGACTGGGAGGCCGCCGACGGGCTGTGCGGAGGCACGCCCCACATGCACCTCGTCTGCTCCGAGGCGTACGTCGTCGTCAGCGGCACGGGCAGCGTCCAGACCCTCACCACCACCGGCTTCGCCGACACCCCGCTGCACCCCGGCGACGTCGTCTGGTTCACCCCCGGCACGATCCACCGCCTCGTCAACGCCGGCGGCCTGCGTCTCCTGGTCCTCATGCAGAACAGCGGTCTCCCCGAGGCCGGCGACGCGGTCTTCACCTTCCCCGCTCCCGTACTGGCCGATCCAAACGCCTACGACGCGGCAGCCACCCTGACCGGCGACCATGCCGCCGCGGCACGCCGCCGCCGCGACCTGGCGCTCGAGGGATTCCTGGCCTTGCGCGAAGGCGGACTTGCGGAGTTCCACGCCGCGGCCCGGCGCCTGAAGAGCGGGCTCCTGGACGACTGGCGGATCCGCTGGCGGGACGGCGCCCTGGCCGCCGCCCTCGAAACCGGCCGGCAACTGGAACGGCTGAAGGCCGGAGACCTCTCCCACCTCGGCCACGGCGCAGTGTCGCGAAGGGAATGCCCGGAGCACCCGCTCTTCGGCATGTGCGGCCGGCTGCACACCTATCCCGTCCACGACTCCCCGACGCGGCCGCCCCGCGGCCCCTCGGGTCCACCCCACCCTCACACCTCGAAGGAGCACGCCTGATGCGGTTGCGTCATCGCTCACCGATCCCATGGAAACGCCTGCTCGCCGTCCTCGCGCCCCTGCTGCTCCTGGCCACCTTCTTCGGCGCGCAGCCGGCCGCCGCGGCCACCGTCGACACCAACGCCTGGTACGTGCTGGTCAACCGCAACAGCGGCAAGGCCCTGGACGTCTACAACCTGGCGACCGGCGACGGCGCCCGCATCACCCAGTGGACCAGGAACGACCAGAACCAGCAGCAATGGCAGTTCGTCGACTCCGGCGGCGGCTACTACCGCATCAAGTCCCGCCACTCCGGCAAGGTGCTGGACGTCTCCGGCGCGTCCACCGCCAACGGCGCCGGGATCGTCCAGTGGACCGACGTCAACGGCACCAACCAGCAGTGGCGGCTGGCCGACAGCTCGGACGGCCACGTGAGGCTCGTCGCGCGCCACAGCGGCAAGGCCCTCGAAGTGCAGGGCGCCTCCACCGCCGACGGCGCGAACGTCGTCCAGTACGACGACTGGGGCGGCGCCAACCAGCAGTGGCAGCTCGTCAAGGTCGGCGCCGGCACCCCCGGCACGTGCGCCCTGCCCTCGACGTACCGCTGGTCGTCGACGGGCGCGCTGGCGCAGCCCAAGGCGGGATGGGCCTCGCTCAAGGACTTCACCGTCGCCCCCCACAACGGCCGGCAGCTCGTCTACGCGACGACGCACGGCGCCGCGGGCACCGGAGCGGGCTGGGGTTCGATGAACTTCACCCCGTTCACCAACTGGTCGGAGATGGCCTCGGCCGGCCAGAACACGATGTCGACCTCCACGGTCGCGCCCACGCTCTTCTACTTCGCGCCGAAGAACATCTGGGTGCTCGCCTACCAGTGGGGCAGGACCGCCTTCTCCTACCGCACGTCGACCGACCCCACGAACCCGAACGGCTGGTCGGCGGAGCAGGAACTGTTCTCCGGGAGCATCTCCGGATCCGGAACCGGGCCCATCGACCAGACGCTCATCGCCGACGGCACGAACATGTACCTGTTCTTCGCCGGCGACAACGGAAAGATCTACCGGGCCAGCATGCCGATCGGGAACTTCCCGGGCAGCTTCGGCTCGTCGTACACGACGGTCATGAGCGACACGACGAACAACCTGTTCGAGGCCCCGCAGGTCTACAAGCTCCAGGGCCAGGACCGCTACCTCATGATCGTCGAGGCGATCGGCTCGCAGGGCCGGTACTTCCGCTCGTTCACGGCCACCAGCCTGAACGGCTCGTGGACGCCCCAGGCCGCGACCGAGACCAACCCGTTCGCCGGCAAGGCCAACAGCGGCGCCACCTGGACCAACGACATCAGCCACGGCGAACTCCTGCGCACCAGCGCCGACCAGACCATGACCGTCGACCCGTGCAACCTGCGCTTCCTCTACCAGGGACGCGATCCCAACTCCGGCGGCGACTACGGCCTGTGGCCCTACCGGCCGGGCCTGCTGACGCTGCAGCGCTGACAAGGTAAGGACCGGCTCCGCTGCGGAGCCGCAGTGGGGGGGGCGTGGGTAGTAGAAGAACATACACCCG